>NZ_BAAAUG010000089.1:0-3408 GCF_039533825.1 Streptomyces rectiviolaceus | reverse complement strand
CTGGTGAAGCCATGTCATGTGTGTTTCTAATGGGTGCGAACTTCGCCCGGATAACCGGCGGCTGACCCATGCCGCCGAATCGGTGCGTGAATCTCGAGGGGACACACGCTGCGCAGGGCGCCTTCTGCTGAATTCGCGCCGCCTCGGCGAATCGGAATCGACTCGCACGGCTTCCCGGCCCTGCAACGCGTCCAGGATTGGGTTCAACATGGCTACCTCGGTCAATGCCGGTGAGGGCACGACATCCCGGTCCGACGGAATCGTCGTGGGCATCCCCGCGACGGTCCTGGACGTGATCGGCGGCCGGCTTCTGTCGCGCAGCGGCACCGAGGCGGTCAACTGCGGTGGTGCAAAAGGACTTTCCTACACCGAGCTGTGGGAGCGCGCCGAGGCGATAGCCGACGAGCTCGCCGAAGCCGGGGTCCGGCGCGGGCACGTCGTGTCCGTCCTGCTGCCCCGTACGACCGACACGGTTGCCGTGCTGCTCGGCATCTGGCTGGCCGGGGCCGTCTACGTACCCCTGGACCCGGCCTTTCCCGCCGAGCGGATCGAGTACATCCTCCGGGACTGCGCGAGCATGGTCCTGCTGACCCACGCGGATCTCGCGGAGCCGTTCGCCGAAGCGGTTCCCCGTGTCATCGCGCTGGACGCACCGCTCCGGCGGACGGGCCGCCGCCCCGGTGCCGAATCGGCCGCTCCGGCCGCCGGTGACGTCGCATACGTCATCTATACGTCGGGGTCGACCGGCCGCCCCAAGGGCGTTCAGGTGACCCACCGGTCGCTGCTCAACGTCACCCTGCGGATCGCGGAGATGCTGCGGCTCGGTCCCGATGACGTCTTCACCAGCGTCGTCAGCCCGGCGTCCGACGTGTCGCTGATCGACTATCTGGTGCCCCTGCTGAGCGGCGCCGGCATTTGCGTGGCACCCCAGGACGCCCTGGCCGACGCGGCGCGGCTCGGCCGGATCATCGCCGACAGCGGCTCCACCGTCATGCAGGCCACACCCGTCACCTGGCAGATCCTGCGGGAGGGCGAGTGGCGGCCCTCGGGTGCCTTCACCGCGCTGAGCGGCGGCGAGGCGCTGCCGGCCGATCTGGCCGTCTGGATACGCGACCACTGCACGAGGGGGATCAATCTGTACGGTCCCACGGAGACGACGATCTACGTGTCGGCCCAGGACCTGTCCCTCATCGACCTCCCCGAGGTGCACACGGTCCCCCTGGGAGACCCGATCGCCGGCGTCACCCTCTACGTACTGGACCAGGACGGTGCACGCGCCCCGGACGGCACCCCGGGTGAACTGTGCGTGTCCGGCGTGGCGTTGGCCCGCGGCTATCTGAACCGGCCCGAGGAGACGGAGCGGGCGTTCGTGCGGCACCCCTTCCGGACCGGGGAGCGGATGTACCGCACCGGCGACCTGGTGCAGCGCGACCGGAACGGCTCCCTGGAATTTCTCGGGCGCATGGACCACCAGGTCAAGGTGGTGGATGAGTTCCTGTTGACGCCGAACGGCACAGTTGATCGGGGTGCGTTGCCGGATCCGGGTGGTCGGTCGGGTGTCGGTGCGGGATGCGTTTGAGGTGGCGGGGTTGGCGCGGGGGACCGCCGGCTCTTCACCGGGCGCGTCGGACTGCTCCTGGGGAGCGCGCTCACAGGAACCGCCGCGACCTGGCAGGTCTACGAGATCTCGGGCTGGGTGACCAGCCTCCGGCTCGCGCAGGCCGACTTCGCGCCGGCGCCGGGCAACGCGCGGGCGGGCGCGGCCGCCCAGCTCCCGGAGCCCGTCCCCGACCGGGCGGACCAGCACTTCAGGAGGTGGTGATCCATGGCGACCACGGGAGCGACCCTGCGCATTCAGCTGCTCGGACCGGTACGTGCCTGGCGCGACGGGGCGGAGATGGCGCTTGGCCCGCCCAAACAGCGGGCCGTGCTGAGCCTGCTGGCGAGCCGGCCGGGCGACATCATGGGCGTGGAGAACATCGTGGACGCGGTGTGGGGCAGCGACGTCCCGCAGACGGCCGTGAACGGCGTGCACACCTATGTGGCCGGACTGCGCCGGGTGCTGGAGCCCGGGCGGGCCGGGCGGGCGGCCGGCACGGTGCTCGCCTCCGAATCCGGCGGGTACTGCCTGCGGGTGGATCCCGCGGACGTCGACGTCACGCTCTTCACCCGGACTCTGGGTGACGCGCGCAGGTCGCGGGGCCAGGGCGACGTCGATGCCACGCTGCGGCTGTACGAGCAGGCCCTGTCGTACTGGCACGGCGAGGCGCTGTTCAGGATCCCCGGCCCCTTCGCCGCGATGGAGCGCGACCGGCTGCGGGACCTGAGGCTGACGGTCGTGGAGGAGCGGGCCGCCGACATGCTGGCGGCCGGCCACCACGCCGAACTGGTCACCGAACTGCCGGGGACGGTGTCCGAGGAACCGATGCGGGAGAAGCTGCGCTGGCTGCTGATCCTCGCGCTCTACCGCAGCGGGCGCCGGGCCCACGCACTGTGGATGTACGAGGAGACCCGGGACCTGCTGATCCGGGAACTCGGCATAGAGCCCGGCGCCGACCTGCGCACGCTCCACGAGCAGATCCTGTCCGGGCATCCGGAACTCCTCGCGCCCGGCGCGGACACCGCATCCCCGCTGTTCGCGCACCGCCGGGGCCTGCTGCCCGGCACGCCCAAACCGGTCCAACTCCCGCCCCTGGCCCGGGGGTTCGTGGGCCGGACCGAGGAGCTGGCCCGGCTGGAGGAGGCGGTGCGGGGCGAGAGCGCCCGCGGCGGCCCGACGACGCCGGTCGTGGTGGTCGGCGGCCCGGCAGGCGTCGGCAAGACGGCGCTCGTGCTGCAGCTGGCGCACCGCCTCGTCGACTGCTTCCCCGACGGCCAGTTGTACGTGGACCTTCAGGGCGCCGACCTGGAGCGGGGGCCGGCGAGCGCCGCGGACGCCCTGGAGCAGCTCCTGGGCGGCCTGGGCGTGGACGGCGCACGGGTGCCGCCTAATTCGGCCGCCCGGACGGCCCTCTACCGGAGCCTGCTGCACGGCCAGCGGATGCTCGTGGTGCTGGACGACGCACACAGCGCCGAGCAGGTGCGGCCGCTCATCCCGCGCGGCTCGTCCGGCGTCCTCGCGACGAGCCGGCAGCACCTCGGCGCGCTCGCGGCCCGCGACGGCGCGCACCTGGACACGATCGGGCCGCTGACCGCCGGGGAGGGAGCGCATCTGCTGGCCCTGCTCAGCGGGGGACGGCTTGAACGACGGGATCCGGCCGCCGAGCGCCTGGTGGCGCTGTGCGGAGGGCTCCCGCTGCCGCTGCGCATCGTCGCCCAGTGGCTGGCGGCCAACCCCGGTGTACCGCTGAGTGCGCTGGTCGAGCAGTACACGACCGTACGAGGCCGCCTGGAACCGGCCCTAGGGGC
>NZ_BAAAUG010000088.1:36381-48143 GCF_039533825.1 Streptomyces rectiviolaceus | reverse complement strand
GCGCGGCGGCGGCCTGCCCGGCGCCGAGCAGGAGGCAGAACCTGGCAAGGCGGTGCGGGGCCCGCCGCAGCACCCGTGCCGCTTCCGCGACGGTGACCAGCGAAAGACCCATCAGCACCGCGAGGAACGGGCCGAGCAGGAGTTCGGCGCCCCGGATCGCACCCACCGCGCCGATCCCGACGATCGCGCCGAGCCCGTACGCCCGCAGCTGGGACGCGCCGCTGACGCCGACGTTCTCGACCAGGTACCGGTAGCTGAGATCGCGCTGCTCGCGAAGCCACTCGCGCGCTCCGGTCAGCTGGGGCCGGATACCGGACTGGAAGCAGCCGTACACCGCGGCCACCCCGGCGGACGCGCCCCAGGCGAGCACGAAAGCGGCCACGCTGCCCGCGCGGGCAGCCACCACCATGGCCGGGACGAGCGCGACGCCCCACACGATGTCGTTGACGAATGCCTTCCGCCCGGTGCCCGCGGCGAAGAACGAGTACCGCCAGGCGTCCTGCAGCAGCAGCCCCGGCAGCATGACGCCGAGGCAGGCGAACGCGGTCCCCACGCTGCCGCCGAGAGCGAGCCCGGCCACCAGACACACCACGCCGATGGCGGCGCCGACGCCGAGCGCGGTACCCGATGACCGGACCACCGCCCCGCGCCAGGACGCCTCCGACACACCGCTGAAGCGCACCACGAGCGGATCGGTGGCAAGCCCGCGGGAGACGCTGAGCACCACGCCGTAGGTCACCCAGGCCAGGCTGAACACGCCGAACGCGGTCACCCCCAGCGAGCGCGCGACGTAGATCCCCACCGCGAAGTTGGTCATGCTGGACGCCGCCTGGTCGGCGAGCCCCCAGGACAGCCGCCCGACGAGGGCACGCCGGGCGGATCCGGCCGGTCGCGCCGTCGTCCGCGGATTCTCCCCCTCGGTGGGCATCGGCGTCACGCCTTGATCAGCCCGGCGCCGTGCAGGGCATCGGCCGCGACGGCGACGGTGTCGAACGGCAGCCCGGACCGCTCGGCCACGTCAAGCAGACTGTGCTCCCCGTCGGAGAGGCTGAGCACCCAGAGCATGGCCATCTGGGCCTGCTGCGCGTCGCTGCGGCCGCCGAGCGAGTCGTACAACCCGCGTCGGCCCAGCTGTGGTTCGCCGTAGGGGCTGAGGTTGAGGTAGCGGCGGTTGCGGTCAAGGACGGCGAACGACTCACGGCAGACGGCGAGCGTGTCCTCCATCGCCTCCGGGGAGACGAAGTCCGGGTTGTCCGCCGATGTGTGGTACTCGGGGTAGCCGGCGTACGGAGTCCTGCTGAGCGAGCCCACGCCGAGATCGAACCCGGGCGAGCAGTACTGCCGCTCGTCATAGCCGTACGGAGTGAACTCGGTGACGCGGTGCGGGCGTTCGGATGCGGCGAGCACGTGCCGCATCACCCGGTCGATCTCCGCGTCGCCGCGCCTGCTCTGCTTGTACGTCAGGTCGCCCGAGTCGCCGGCACAGGCAAGCACGAGCCCGTGCTTCACCCGCTCCACCCGCTCCGCGTTGCGGGCCAGCCAGGTGATCGCCCCGACGGTGCCGGGCGCGAAGATGAACCGGTAGGTGTAGTACGGCGTCTGCTCCGCGAGCGCCCGGGCCAGGAACGTCGCCACCGCGATGCCGGCCAGGTTGTCGTTGGCCAGCGACGGGTGGCAGACGTGGCAGGAGACGATCACCTCGTCCGGGACCTGGCCGGGGACCACGTGCTCGGCGTAGGTGAGGTGGCCGTCGGCGAGCGTGGAGTCGATGCGGACCTCGTAGTCGCCGTCCGGCATCGCGTCCAAGGTCTCCTGGGTCAGGCAGAACCCCCATTCCGGCTTGTAGTAACTGGTGCGGTACGGCACCCAGTTCGGGTGCTCCGGCAGGGTGTGCAGGTGTTCGCGCAGCTCGGCGAGCGGCATGGTCGCCGACACCGGCACGCTGTAGCCGAGCACGTGCAGGCTGGACGCGGCGAAGTCGACGACCCGGTTTCCGGCGGTGTCGGCGACGTACGCGTCCCGGATGTTCCACTCCTGCGGCACCGTCCAGTCGAGCACCTGCGTCCCGGTCGGCACCTCGTGCACCTGCAGCGGGACGTACTCGCCGACGATGTCCAGGGTGGCGCGCACACCGTCGCCCGTGATGCTCCGGCACAGCGGGTACAACCGCTCCACCAGCGCGTGCATCTGCTCGCCGGTCGAGGTCATCGGCTGTTCGCCGGTCGCTGTCATCGGCGCCGCCGCAGGGTGTCGTCGACGGCGCCCGTGTCGGACGCCGCGCGCAGCACGGCAAGGCGGGTGAAGCGTCGCTCGAAGTCCTCCCGGGTCAGGCCGTGTTTGCGGTAAGCGTCGGCGAGTTCGAGCGCGCCCTGCTTCACCGTCCACTCGCAGTCGAAGCCGGGTATCGCGGCGCGGAACCGGGAGAAGTCCACTCGGTACGACCGCGGATCGGCACCGGTCTCCCCGGTGATCACCACCTTCGATCCCGACACCGCGTCGGCGACCTGCTCAGCGATCTCGGCGACCGTGACGTTGTTGACCTCGCTGCCGATGTTGAACGCGCGGTCGTGCACCGCTTCCCGCGGCGCGGACAGCGCGGCCGCGAAGGCCCGTGCGATGTCGGCGGCGTGCACCAGCGGGCGCCAGGGGGTGCCGTCGGAGAGCACCAACACCTCGCCGGACAGGAGCGCGTGGCCCACCAGGTTGTTCAGGACGATGTCGGCGCGCAGCCGGGGCGAGTAGCCGAAGGCGGTGGCGTTGCGCATGAACACCGGGCTGAAGTCGCCGTCGGCCAGCGGGTGCAGGTCGTCCTCCACCCGCACCTTGGACTCCGCGTACGGCGTCACAGGGCGCAGCGGGGCGCCCTCGCCCACCAGGTCGCTTCCGCCGGCGGCGCCGTACACCGAGCAGGTCGACGCGTACAGGAAGCGTCGCACTCCGGCGTCGCGGGCAAGGCGGGCAAGGCGTACGGACGCGTGGTGGTTGATGTCGTAGGTGAGGTCCGGCGCAAGGGATCCCAGCGGGTCGTTGGACAGCGCGGCCAGGTGGATCACGGCGTCCACCCCGGCCACGTGTTCGGCCGTGACGTCGCGCAGGTCCACCCGATGCCCCGGCGGGTCCGCGGGCGGCGGGCCGAGGACACAGTCGGCGAACAGGCCGGCGTCAAGACCGACGACCTCGTGCCCGGCGGCCGTGAGTACCGGGGTCATCACGGTGCCCAGGTATCCCTGATGTCCGGTCAGCAGTACGCGCAAGGTTCATTCCCCCAGCTTGAAAGTGCCCAGATCGAGCGTGAGTTTGTTGACGGCGAACGCCTCGGCGTAGCGCGCGTGGCATTCGATGCCGCGGATCCGCGCGAGGCCGAGGAAGGCCTCCCGGTCGTACCAGGGCCGGTGCCGCTGCGAGGGGTAGTGCTCCTGCAGCAGCCGCACCTTCTGCTCGGCGATCTCCGGCGACAGCGGCTGGTACGCCGCCATACGGCCGAGATCGCCGTCCCACTTGACGATCTCGTAGCCGAGCACGAGGTGGTCGCGGAACGCGGTGGGTACCAGCTGCGCCAGGCCGCGGTGGTCCTGGTGCGCGTCATCGGTACGCGGGGCGAGGACGAGATCCGGCTCGGTCCGCTCGCGCAGCTCCTCGACCGCGGCCTTGGCCTCCTCCCAGTGCACAGGCAGCCGGCCGTCCGGCAGTTTGAGCACGGTGAGGCGCAGGTCGGCGCCCGGGCAGAAGGCGGCGAGCGCGGCCTGCTCCTCCTGCTCCCGCTCGCTGCCACCGCCGGAGAGCACAAGCGCGTCGACGCGGATGCCCGGCCGCGCGAGGCACATCGCAAGGAGCGTGCCGCCGGCGCCGATGGCGATGTCGTCGCAGTGTGCGCCCACCGCGACGACCCGGCCCAGACGCCCGGATCCGAGCCGTATCACGCCCTCGCCCCCGCCCCGTCGCGTTCCCACACGGCCCACGGACGGTCGCCCCGTGTGTAGGCGGCGTCGAGCGAGGCCCGTTCCTTCACGGTGTCGGTCGGCTTCCAGAAGCCGCGGTGCTGATAGGCCACCGCCCGGCCGCGCTTGGCCAGTTGGGCGCATCCGTCGGCTATCAGGTCCCCGTTCTCCGGTATGTGGTCGAAGACCTCCTGGCGGAGCACGAAGTAACCGCCGTTCTCCCACAGCGGCATGTCGCTCACCGCGGTGATGCCCCCCACCAGGCCGTCCTCGCCCAGGTCCACGCAGTGGAACGAGGACTGCGGCGGCACCACCATCATCGACGCACCGGCGTCACGCCGGGCGAAGGAGTCGATCATCTCCGGCAGCGGGGCGTCGGTGAGCACGTCGGCGTAGTTGGCGAGGAACATCTCGTCGCCGTCCAGATGGTGGCGCACCCGGCGCAGCCGCTCCCCGATCGGCGACTCGACGCCGGTCTGCGCGAACGTGATCGTCCAGTCGGCTATGTCGGTGGAGAGCAGCTCGGTCTGCCCGCCCCGCAGCACGAAGTCGTTGGACGTCGTCTCCTCGTAGTTGAGGAAGAAGTTCTTGATGTGGTGAGCCCCGTACCCGAGGCACAGGATGAACTCCGTGTGCCCGAAGTACGCGTAGTAGCGCATGACGTGCCAGATCAGTGGCCGCGGGCCGACCATCGCCATCGGCTTGGGCATGTCGTCGGAGGCGCCGCTGCGCATACGCAGCCCATAACCGCCGCAGAACAGTACGACCTTCATGGCTTGACCTCGACAATGCTCAGTTCCGGGATGGGAAAGACAAGGCGGCCGCCCCAGGCGTGCACGAAGGACAGCTGCTCGACCAGCTCGGCCCGCAGGTTCCACGGCAGGACGAGTACGTAGTCGGGTCGGTCGGCGGCTATCTGCTCGGGCGGCAGGATCGGGATGCGGGTGCCCGGGGTGAACCTGCCGTGCTTGTAGGGGTTGCGGTCGACCGTGTACGCCAGCAGGTCGGGCCGGATGCCGCAGTGGTTGAGCAGGGTGTTGCCCTTGCCCGGGGCGCCGTAGCCGACGACCGTCTCGCCGCGCTCGGCCGCCTCGATGAGGAACCGCAGGAGATCCCGGCGGACCTTGGCCACCCGGGCGGAGAACTCGGCGTACCCGGACAGGTCCTGCAGTCCTGCGGCCTTCTCCCGGTCCAGTACGTCGGCCACTTGCCGGGTCGGCTCACCGGCCACGTCGGCCGGCCGGGCCCACAGCCGGATGGAGCCGCCGTGCGTGGGCAGCAACTCGACGTCCACGAGCGTGAGTCCGCCGCTCGCGAGGGCCCGGATCGCGGACGCGACCGTGTAGTACTGGAAGTGCTCGTGGTAGATCGTGTCGTACTGGTTCTCCTCGATCAGGGTCAGCAGGTGCTGCACCTCGATGGAGACCCAGCCGTCGTCGGCGACCAGGGCGCGCAGCCCCTGGGTGAACCCGACCACGTCGGGGATGTGCGCGTACACGTTGTTGGCCACGACCAGGTCCGCCGGGCCGTGTTCGGCGCGGACGGCCGAGCCGGTGTCCGGGCTCAGGAACTCCGTGAGCGTGGGCACCCCCGCCTCCCGCGCCGCGGCACCGACGTTCACCGACGGCTCGACGCCGAGGCAGCGGATCCCCCGGTCCACCACGTGCTTCAGCAGGTACCCGTCGTTGCTGGCGACCTCGACCACGAAGGCGTCGGGGCCGAGACCCACCCGCCGCACGGCATCGGCGACGAACGTGCGCGCGTGCTCCACCCAGGAGGTCGAGTACGAGGAGAAGTACGCGTACTCCTTGAACGTCTCCTCGGGCGTGATCAGCGGCGGGATCTGCGCCAGCCAGCAGTCGGTGCAGACCCGCAGGTGCAGCGGGTACGCCGGCTCCGGCTTGTCCAGTTGGTCCGCGGCGAGAAAGCTCTCACATGGTGGCGTCGCCCCAAGGTCGACGACGCTCGTCATCGCCTCCGAGCCACAGAGTCGGCAACCTGTCATTTACTGCCCCCCATTATTTCTGTCCGACCCGCGATCGCGGTGCGGTACCCCTCCACCAGGCGCTCAAGACCGACAGCAGGGCTGAAGCCCTGCTCGTATCGGCGCCGGGCCGCCTGGCCCATCTCCCGGCCCAGGGCCGGATCGGCCGCGACCCGACGTATGCAGGACGCGAGCGATGCGGGCTCGCCCGGCCGGTGCAGCAGACCGGTCACCCCGTCCTCGACGAGTTCGACGAAGGCGCCGTGCCCGGCGGCGACGGCCGGGACCCCGGCCGCCATCGCCTCCACGACCACCAGGCCGAACGCCTCCAGCCACGTCGAGGGAGCCACCACGGCGACCGACCGCGCGACGGCCTTCCGGCTCTCCGCCGCGTCGTACAGGCCGACGTACCGCACGTCGTCCCGGCCCGCCGCCCAGGCGGTCACCTCGCGCTCCAGCGGCCCGGCGCCGGCGATCACGAGCGGCACGCCGACACCACCGCTCGCCGCGATCTCGTCCCACGCGGCCATGAGCAGCCGCACGCCCTTGGCCTCCGCGAGTCGGCCGAGATAGAGCAGATGCTCGCCGGACCCCGATCGGCGGGCGTCCGGCTCCGGCACGAAGTTGTGCTTCACCGCAAGCAGCTCGGCCGGCATGCCCGACCGCACCAGGACATCGCGCTGCGCCGCGGAGATGCAGAAGAACCGCTCCACGCCGGACCACCACCGCCGCCGGTTGACGACAAGGCTGACCGCGAGCGGCACCGTCGCAAGGCGAGAGCTCCGATAGCAGCCGTGCCGGACGGCGGGCAGCGGCGACCCGCCGACGCACTCGGTGCACGGCTTGCCGTCCCGCTGCAGCGTCCCGGGCGGGCAGACCTGGGTGTAGTTGTGCAGCGTGGCGACGGCGGGCACGTCGGCGTCGGCGCAGGCGGCGAGCACCGCGGGCGACAGGAGCGGGAAGACGTTGTGGACGTGCACCACATCCGGCCGCTCGGCGCGAAGCCGGTCGGCGAGTTCCGCGCGGACCGCGGGATTCCACGGCACAAGGAGTGGTACGGCGGCCTTGCTCAGCAAGGACCGGGCGCCGATGTCGTCACTGCGCCGCTCGAACACCCCGACCCGGTGGCCGGCCGCACGCAGCAGCTCCACCTCCTGATCGACGACGTTGTTCTCCCCGCTCGGCTGCCCCGAGGAGTAGCGGTTGTGCACTACGAGGACGTGCATGCTCACGTCACCTCCGATTTCCGGGCCCATCGCGGGACACGTCGTCCAGGGGCTGCGGGCGTCGGCAGGTGCGTGGCCGCGACAGGTGCCGCGAGCAGCGAGGCGGCCAGGGCCAGATGCAGCAGATACGGCGAGGCGTCGCCAAGACCGGCCTCGGTGTACGACGCGATCCCGCAGTAGCTGATCAGGAAGATCGCGCAGGCCCTCGACAGCGACGGCGGCCGCAGCAACGCGACGCCGCCGAGGACGATGATGACCGCCGCCACGATGGCGGTGCCGGTCAGACCCTGCTCGTGGTAAACGGCCAGCCAGCTGTTGTCGATCGGCAGCCCGCCGAACGACTTGTCGCCCAGGCCCATGCCGAACAGCTGCTCCGAGGTCGTCCGCGGGGCTGCGAGCAGGGCGTCCCAGACCTTCTCCCGACCGGTGAGGCTGGTGAAGTACTCCTGGCTCTGTCCGCGCAGGAACCACGCCTGCACCGCGGAGCCGAACCCCACCGCGGCCACGGTGGCGCACAGCACCGTCCAGGCGAAGAACCGGCGGGCCGCGGCGCTGGTCAGGACGAGCGAACTGATCGCCAGCGCAAGCCCGATGAGCAGGCCGAGCGTGGCTGTCCGGGTATGCGTCAGCGCGAGCAGGACGAGCGACGGCACGATGACCACCGCCGCGCCGGCCCTGTCGGTCCTGCGGCCCACGACGAGCAGCACGGTGAGCCCGATGATCACCGCGGCGTACTGTCCGATCTGCGGCGGGGTGAGCGGCCACAACGCGCCGACGAGGCGTCCGCCGTAGAGCTCGGGCATGGCCGCACCCGGCGAGATCACCAGACCTACGGCCACCGACCCGAGCACCGCGAAGTACATCCGGATGTGGTGCCGGACGAACGTCAGGCCGCCGTCCCACCAACGGCTGAGCAGCCACAGCGTGCCGACGAAGAGGGCCAGGCGGGTGCAGCGGAACAGCGCGCCGTACCCGGACTCCAGGTTCGCGCTGGAGATGACGCTCGGCACCAGGAGCAGGGTGAGCAGGAACACGAAGGCGCTGGCTCGGATGCGCAGCCGGAGATTGACTGCCAGCGCAAGCGCGAACGCGGCGACCAGCGCGCCCATGGTGACCATCTGGATCAGGGAGCGGGGCAGCGGGATGATGGTCTGCGCCCCGGCGGAGCCGAGCGTGTTGAGGACAAGCAGCCCCCAGACGATCCCGACGATCTTCGACGTGTGGGCAGTGTGGTCGGTGTGGTCCGTGTGGGTCGTGTGGTCTGGGCTCATCTCAACCACCGTCCCGTGCGCGGAAGGTGCTGCCCGTGTCCTGCCGGTACGGCGTGCCCTGCCACTGCCCGGAGTCGAGCACCCGGCTCGGGTCGTGGGCGACGAACTTCCAGGGCCCGAGGTAGACGTTGTCGTGCCAGCGGTTGTGCTGCTTGCGGGTGATCGCCTCGGCCACCCGGTCGCCCTTGTACGGCGACCAGTCCGGATAGGTGCCGTAGTTGGCGAGCACGGCCATGCGGTCGCACTTCACCGTGCACTTGACGACGGACTTGTCGAGCACGAAGCGGTTGTCGTGGATGTCCACCCGCTGGGTCTTCCACCGGCAGTCGGCGTAGAGCGGTGCGGTGGCGATCTTCGGCCGCGCGCAGCGGTCGGTGTTCTTCACCAGCAACGTGCAGTCACCGGACGAGGTGTTGGCCGGGCTGTTGCAGAACCGGTCGGCGTTCTCCCACAGGGTGATGCCGGACCAGTTGTTCTCCAGAGTGTTCCGGTAGAACTCGATCTTGTCCGTGCGGGCCCGGACCCGTGGTTCGCCGCCGGACTCGGACAGATAGATGGTCGCGAACGGGAAGTTGTCGCCCTTCTTGGCGTACTTGCGGCCCTCGACCCAGTTGTTCCGCCGGATCGTGTTCTTCCGGATGACCGCGTTGTAGCTGGTCTCGTAGATCAGCGCGGCACCGTCGTTGGCCTCGAGGACGTTGTCCTCGATGCGGAAGTCGTTGTTGTTGGTGTCCGCCCACAACCCGGTTCCGCGGTTGTCGTGCACCCAGTTGCCGCGCACGTCGGCGCCGTTGACGGCCCAGAACTTGACGCCTCCGGTGCAGCCGCAGCCCTCGCGCCGCCGCTCCCAGTCGTCGGTGTTGTTGCCCACGATCTCGTTGCCCTCGATCACCAGGCCGCGGATGGCGTCACCGGGCTTGTATGCGTTGATCCCGTACTGGCCGTTTTCGCGCAGGCAGCTGGCGCGGACCTTCTGGCGGGCACCGGCCATCAGGCCGGCGCCGGAGTTGTGCTGGATCGTCGCGTGCTCGATCACCCATCCGTCGGCCGAGTCGTGGTTGACCACGCCCTGGTCCTGCGGCGCGACGAAACGCTGCACGGTCAGGTGGCGGATGGTGATGTCTCGGGCGGAGCCGCCGAACGCGTACTGGTTGGTCTTGTGGCCGTCGAGCACCGCGCCGGGCGCGCCGAGGTAGCGGTTCCCCTTCTTGGGGATGACCTGCGCGTAGCGGTCCGGATCGAGCCTGTGCTTGCCAGGGCGAAGCCAGAACGTGGTGTTCGGCGGGCTGCTCTTGGTCTTCGCTGCCAGGTCACCGGTCACCGCGGGGTCGATCGGCACCGCGCCCTTCGGCGCCTTCGCAGGACCGGCCACGGGCTTGGCGCACACCCGGGCCACGGACGTGGACGGCGCACCGGACGTGGATGGCCCACCGGTCGGCTTCGCCCCGGCGCCCGGCGTACTCGTACAGCCGGTCGCCAGCAGGGCCAGCGCCAGCGGTGCCGCCGGTAATGCCCAGTGCCTCCACTTGATTCCCACGCGTCCCCCTAGCCGCAGAACCTGAGCACGGTGGTGAACCCCTCCGCGCCGTCGGCGATTCCGGTGCCGACCAGCGTGGTGGCGGGCTCCTTGCGCCCGAAGCCCGCGGAGTACCAGCCCAGCGGCGGGTCACTCTCGCCGCGATGCGCCCGCCAGCTCAGCTGCCCGGGCAGGTCGAGCACCGCCGAGCGGTCCTCGCCGTCCCGGGTCCAGGTGAGCACGGCCCAGTTCCCCACCAGGTCCGCGGCGATCGCCGGGCCCAGGTGGAACGCCAGGCGCACCGCCCGGCGCGGTCCCCGCACCTCGTCCACCACCCGCAGCTCCTTGGCCGCGGCGGTCAGCTCCACCCGGCGGCGGTGCACGGAGCGCCGGTAACCGTCGTGTTCGGCGGACCAGCGGGCCGTCCCCCCGTCGGCGGTGCCGGACGTCTCCGCGACCAGGACGCGGCTGCGGGCCTGCCGGGTCCACAGGAACGGGCCGCCGGAGACGGACTGGTCACCGCCGTCCAGCTGCAGGGTGTTGTGACCGAGGGTCGACCGGAAGTACTGCCGCCACTCGGGCTGCCCGTGGTAGCAGAACGTCCCCGGGTCGGCGAGCACGTCGACCCCGTCGTGCCGGACCTCCACGGACAGCGCGTCCGCATGGGCGTGCGCGGCGATGGACAGGAACCCGTGCGGACCACCGTCGCAGCGGCACCAGATCTCTTCCGGACCGCGCAGGATGGTCATCCCCGCGTCGGCGAAGTGGGCCGGTCTGCTGGCCGGGCGGGTCACGGCCGGTGCGGTTTCGTCTTTCGCGTACGGCCGGATGAGCGCGGCAAGGAGCGGGGTGCGCACATCGGTGCCCGTCACCGCGGGCCACCAGTCGAGCCGGCCGAACACGGCGTCCCCGGTGGCAAGCAGCGAGGCCCAGCGGTCCGTGCCCGCGCCGTCCACGACCAGGCCGTGCCCGTCGTCCGCGTCCCCCTGGCGCGGCGGACGTAATCGGCCGTCCACGACGGCCGCGAGCGCGTCGGTCATCCGCAGCAGCACCAGGCGGATCGACGCGGGGACCGGCACGGCGGCGGCATCCGCCTCGGCCACCGCGGCCAGGCCGAGTTCAAGGACAAGTCCGTGATACTCGGTGGCCAGCTCGCGGTTGAGGCCGGAGTCGAAGGTGTTGCTCCGCAGCTGCCGCTCGAGCGACCGCAGCGCGCCGGCCCGCCAGCGCGCCGATGAGGGGAACCAGCCGAACGCACAGGCCGCGGCGAACTGCCCGGCGGCCTCTGCGATGACGTGGTTGTTCGCCGAAGACCCCCGGCTGGGGAAGGCGGCAAGCCAGCGCTGGTGGTGCCAGATCTGGTTCCGCGCCACCGGGTTGCCCTCGAAGAGACCGGCCGCACCCGGCCAGCCGTCGAGCAGCCGGCGGATCCAGACCCAGGAAAGGAGCCGGATCCCCAGCTCGATGCCGCTGACCCAGTGCACTCCGCGCAGCGGCGCGTTGGCCGCCCACCACAGCCGCAGGTGCTCGGCCACTCGCTCGGCGTACCGCTCGTTCCCGGAGATCGCGTAGGCGGCGGCGAGCACGGTGAGGTACTGATGCCGGGACAGCTCCCAGATCTGCTTGATGTCCCCGACCGCGTCCTCGTTCCGGTACGGCACGTCGAAGGCGTACCCCCACGGAGCCCGGCGCCCGGTCTTCGGGTCGTACCACCAGTCCGGGTCGGCCAGGTCGTCGCGGTCCACGCCGAAATACTCGGCGTGCCCGGCCATCAGCCGGTCCGCATCGGCGATGAGACGTTTCGCGGCGTCCGACGGCACCGCCGCG
>NZ_BAAAUG010000088.1:0-36288 GCF_039533825.1 Streptomyces rectiviolaceus | reverse complement strand
CCGGCGGCGCCGACCGCCACCGCCGCCTGCGCACCGCGTCGCCCGCCCGGCCGCCGACCTCCCGCGGTCCCATCCGGGTCAACCGGCGCAGGTACCAGCCCGGACTCCCCGAGCTCACAGTCATCGCGCCCTCGCCAAGGTCACCGGCGCGCCGCCGGCCAGGCCGGCCTGCACGGCGAGGGTGGCCGCCGTGGTGGCGACAAGCGACTCCAGCGGCACCGGCATCGGCCCGCCGGTCCGCACGGCCTTGATGAACGCGGCCAGTTCGGCGTTCTGGCCCTTGTCCCGTGCCTTGGGCAGCCGCGAACTGACCCACCGCTTGCGGCTGCCGTCGTACACAGCGGCACGGACGAAGTCGTCGAGCCGCAGCACCTTGCCGTCCGCGACGAGGTCCAGCGTCTCCTTGGGGAAACCGGCCGCGCCGGTGGTGACGTAGCTGATGGTGGCGGTGGACCCGTCCGGGTAGTGCAGCACGACCTGCAGGTCCTCGTTGCCGGACGTGGCGACCGCGTACACCGAGACCGGGTCGGCGTCGAGCAGCCAGCTCGCCGTGTCGATGAAGTGTCCGCCCTCGCCGGCGAACCGCGAGCCCTCGCTGCCCTGTTGGAGGTACCAGCTGCCGTGCTGCAGCCTGCCCGCGTTGACCAGGTAGCGGAGGCTCGCCGGACCGGTCCGGGCGCCGAGCCGCTTCCTGGCCTCCTGCAGCAGCGGCGCGAACCGGCGGTTGAAGCCGACCTGCAGCCGGTCGTTGCCGGACTCCTCCACCGCCGCGAGCACGCCGGCCAGTTCGTCCTCGGTGAGGGCGAGGGGCTTCTCCACGAACACGGCCTTGCCCGCCAGGAGGGCCCTTCGGGTCAGTTCGGCGTGCGAGCTGTGCCGGGTGACCACGAACACCGCGTCGATGGACTTGTCGCCGAGCACGGCGTCGAGATCGGTGGTCGCATCGGCGAAGCCGAACTTCCGCTTCGCGTTGGCCGCGGACAGTGCCGTCGTGGTGACGACCGTGGACAACTCGACTCCGTCGCGCCCGGTCAGGTGCGGCAGCAGCATCGACGTGGCGTAGTTGCCCGCGCCGACGAACGCGAGGCGCACCGGCGTCTTGGCGGCCGGGGCCAGGGCCGGGGTGGACGCCTTGCCGCTGCGGCGCACCGCGGGCACGGTCACCGCCGGGGCCTGCGTTTCCCCCGCGTCCCCTGCGTGTTGGGGGTAGCGGAACAGCACGGCGACGGCCTTCAGTTCGCCGTCCTTCAGGCGCTGGTACGTCTCGACGGCGTCATCGAAGTCGGCGATGTGGGAGACCAAGGGCTCCACGTCGACGCGGCGGCGGGCGACGAGATCGAGGAAGCACGCCAGGTTGCGGCGCTCGGTCCAGCGCACGTAGCCGATCGGGTAGTCGCGCCCTTCGAGCTCGTACTCCGGGTCGTAGCGCCCGGGGCCGTAACTACGGGAGAACCGGACGTCGAGCTCTTTCTCGTAGTACGCGTTCCAGGGCAGGTCCAGACGGCACTTGCCGATGTCGACGACCCGGCCGCGGTCCCGGCTCAGCCGGGCGGCCAGCTCGACGGGCTGATTGCTGCCACCGCCGGCGGCCAGATACACCTGGTCCACGCCGTGACCGCCGGTGAGTTCGGCGACGGCGGCCTCCACGGCCGCGGACGCGGGATCGCCGCAGGCCACGGCGCCCACGCGCTCGGCGAGTTCGCAGCGCACCGGGTCGGGGTCGACCCCGACGACGCGCACCCCGGAGGCGCCGAGGAGCTGCACCACCAACTGCCCGATCAGACCGAGGCCGATGACCAGCGCCACGTCCCCGAGTTGGGGCTCGCCGCGCCGTACGCCCTGCAACGCGATCGACCCGACGGTGCCGAACGCCGCGTGCTGCGGCGCGAGGCCGTCCGGCACCGGGGCGTAGAGGTTCTTCGGCACCCAGTTCAGCTCGGCGTGCAGCGCGTGCTCATTGCCGGCGCAGGCCACGACGTCGCCGACCTTCACGTCGTCGATCCCGGCGCCGACCTGCTCGACCACCCCGCACAGCGAGTAGCCAAGGGGCGTGTAGGAGTCCAGCTTGCCCATCACCTTGCGGTAAGTGGCGGGCACCCCGTTGGTGGCCACGCTCTGCACGACCTTGGCCACCTGGTCGGGCCGGGAGCGGGCCTTGCCGAGCATCGACATGCCGGCCTCGGACACCTTCATGAGCTCGGTCCCGGTGGATATCAGCGAGTAGGCGGTGCGGACAAGCACACCGCCCGGCTTGCACCCCGGCACCGGTACGTCGAGCACCGCCAGCTCGCCGCTCTTGTAGTTCTGTACAACCTGCTTCACCCGAACTCCTCTTGTTCCTAAACCGTTGACCGAGTGCTCTGGCCGGACCCGGCGGTCGCGCCGCGATACCAGTACTCGAGGGTCAGCACATGCCACAGATGTTTGGAGAAGTCCCGCTGCCCGGCGGCGTCCTCGGCGACCATGCGCGCCAGCGCGTCGCGGCGCAGGATCCCGGAATTGACGAGCACACCGTCGTTGATCACCTCACGTACCAGCGGTGCCAGATCCCGGCTCATCCAGGCGCGCAGCGGAGCGCTGAACAGGCCCTTGGGCCGGTACACGATCTCCCGGGGCAGGATCGAGCCGGCCGCCTCCTTCAGGACGGCCTTGCCCTGCCGTCCGACGATCTTGCGGTCGCCGGGCACGGCGAACGCCGCCTTGACCACCTCGACGTCCACGTACGGCACCCGCACCTCGGTCGACGCGGCCATGCTCGACCGGTCCGTGTACGCGAGGTTCAGGCCCGGCAGGAACATCCGGGCGTCGCCCAGGCACATGCGGTTGACGAAGTCGTCGAGGTCGTTGTCCTCGTAGATGTCCGCATGCTCGGTCAGTACGTCATCGACCGTCCCTGCCAGGTCCGGATTGACCAGGGCGAGCAGCTCTTCCTGGTCGTACATGGTGTAGCTGCGCCGGAACGCGGTCTCCTCCGGCAGGTCGGCGAAGGAGAGGAACCGCTTCGCGAACCGCACCGACCGGTACCCCCGGCGGGCCGTGGCGACCGGCAGCCGGTCCACGGCCCTGGAAAGGCCGCGCCGCAGGGGGCGCGGGACGCGCTGGTAGCGCAGCGCGATCAGGTTGGCCAGGTGCTTGCGGTAACCGGCGAACAGCTCGTCGGCGCCCATCCCCGAGAGCATCACCTTGACCCCGGCCTCCCGGGCGGCCTCGCAGATCAGAAACGTGTTGATCGCGGCGGGGTCGCCGATCGGCTCGTCCAGGTGGTAGGTCATCTGCGGCAGTAGGTCGAGCACATTCGGGGCGATCTCGATCTCATGCAGGTCGACGCCGAACTGCTCGGCCACCTGCCGGGCATAGCGCAGGTCGTCCGGCATCGCCTCGAACTTGGCGTCCTCGGCGCGGAATCCGATCGTGTAGGCGGAGATCCCGGGTCGGTCGCGGGCCGCGAGCGCGGTCAGATAGCTGGAGTCGAGACCGCCGGAGAGGAAGGTCGCCACGGGTACGTCGGAGAGCAGGTGGCGTCGAGTCGACTCCTCGACGATGGCGGCGACATCCGGCCGCTCGCCGCTCCGGGCCCGCTCCTGGCCCTCGGCGGCGACGTCCCTCAGGTTCCAGTAACTGCCGCGCTCCACCCGGCCGTCGGGCCGGCACCGGAGCCAGCTCCCCGGCGGCAGCTTCTCCGCCTCGCGGAACGCGCACCGTGAGTCCGGCACCCAGTAGTAAAGGAGCGAGGCCACAAGCGCCGCCTCGTCCACCTGCAGCGACCCGCCGGTGGCGGTGGCGAGCGCCTTGAGCTCGGAGGCGAACACCAGACCCGCACCGCGCCGGAGCAGGAACAGCGGCTTGATGCCGAGCTGGTCGCGGGCGAGTACCAGGTCACCGGTTCGCTCGTCGAAGATCCCGAACGCGAACATGCCGCGCAGCCGGGGCAGGCAGTCGGTGCCCCAGCGCCGCCAGGCCTCGAGGAGCACCTCGGTGTCGGAAGTACCGCGGAAGCGCACCCCAGAGGCTGCCAGCTCGGCACGCAGCTCGGGCGCGTTGTACAGCTCGCCGTTGTAGGTAAGGGCGAGGCCGTCCGAGACCATCGGCTGGGCGCCGGTCTCGGACAGGTCGATGATGGCAAGGCGGCGGTGCCCGAGCTGCACCTCGCCGTCACCGACCGGGTGGCCGTA
This sequence comes from Streptomyces rectiviolaceus, assembly GCF_039533825.1. Taxonomy (NCBI): domain Bacteria; kingdom Bacillati; phylum Actinomycetota; class Actinomycetes; order Kitasatosporales; family Streptomycetaceae; genus Streptomyces; species Streptomyces rectiviolaceus. The sequence goes on along the minus strand of NZ_BAAAUG010000088.1, from coordinate 32,116 downwards.
CCGTCCCGCCCCGTCCGGACCGCGGTGAGCGAGGGTATCGGTGAGCCGGTCCGTCACCACCTTCCCGTCCGGCCATCGGTAAGTGCCTGCGATGCCACACATGTCCTACCGCGCTTCCTGTTCGCTGTCCGGGACTCGTACTGCCCATGGCGGCCGCTCCGTCAGCGGCCGGCCCGTCCCGTTCTGCCGGGCAAGGCGTTCGTTGTGGCCGCGCAGCGCGGTGTGCAGCCCGTCCCACAGGGTGCCGTCGGTCCGGTCCCGTGGATCCGGGTCGATCAGCACCACACCGATCACCGGAATGAGCAGGTCCGCGAGCTGCCGCGCCACGGTGTGCAGCCATGCGGTACTCGCGTGCCCGGCACGCACGACGAGCACGGTCTGGGTGCCGAGGTCCTGGAGGCCGGTCCACGCCGTGCCGGGCGCGACCGAGCCGACGCCGATCCTGCGCTCCTGATGCGGCCCGGCCGCGGCACGCTCGCCGCTGACCACGGTCGGGTCTCCTGGACTCGGGCGGTGGTTGGCCAGCTGTGGGCCCGGCAGACCATCGATGATGATCACCGGCTCTTCCGCCGCCAGTGCCCTGGCGAGGTCCAGGGCGATCACGCTCGTGCTGCGCGCACAGCCCAGTTCGAGCAACGACACCGGTTCCGCGGAGCCACGCACGGTGCGGGCCAGGGTCGCGGTGAGCCTTGCCCGTGCCGCCCGGGTCCGTCGGCGCTGCCACAGCCTGGCCGGCCGGCGGGGCACGCGGCGCAACTCCGCGATGACCGAGGCGCCCAGGTTCGCCGCGATCTCACGGCGCAGCACGGGGCGGTCCGCCACCACCGTGCCGACCGCGGCCACCGCGAGCCCGAGGACGAGCCCGAGGACGAGCCCGATCGCCGCGTTGGTGGCGGCGGACTTGGGCAGGGAGTGCTGCACCGCGCGCGGGGCGTCCACGATCTGGGTGCCGGCGATGAGCCGGGGCGTGCCCATGCGCGCCTCCTCGGCGCGCTGGCCGAAATCGGCGATCCGCGAGGTGAGTTCGGCCCGGCGGGAGAAGAGCGACTCGATGTCCGCCGACCCCTTCGGGTCGCTCTCCGGCGACCTGTCCCCGATCGCCTTGTTGACCTGGGCGAGTTCGCCCCGCATCCGGTCACGCTGGTCGCGCAGGGCCTTGGCCTCGGCCTTCGCGGTCTCCTGCATCCGCCGCACATGGTCCGCGACGAACGCGTCCGCCAACGCCTTGGCCCGGGCCACCGCTTCCGCGTCGCTGTCACCTGTCACATCGATCTGCAGCAGGTTGTTGGTCAAGCCGGTCCCTCGGTAGTCCCGCATGAAGTCTTCCGGGCGTTCAGGGGACTTGAGGGACTGCAAGGCCTTGTCGGCGATCCGAGTGGTCCGCAGCAGCTCTACGTCGGTGCGGATCAGCGTTCCGGTGTCGTTCGCCTGGTCCTCCTTGTGCGCGACAAGGACCTTGGCCACCGCGGCCGGCGGCGGCGGTCGCAGGACCGCCACCGCGGCGCCGACCAGCAGTCCAAGGAGCGCCAGGGAGCACCAGAGGCGGCGGCGTCTGCGCACCGCCACCACCAGTGCCTGCAGGTTCAGCAGCGGAGCGGCTGCCGACTCCGAAGTCGTGCTTGTCGTCACACCGAACCTCCCGTCGCGTGGGCGCGGGCCGCGAGCGCCCCAGTGGCGTCGTCCGGAGGATGGCCGGCGGATCGCGTCGGACGGTCCCGGACCGGGACGGCGACGACGACGCCGACGACCTCATGTCTGCCGTCGGCACACGCCTCGGCGATGCCGGCGAGATCCCCCGCGGTCCAGTTGCCCGCGCTGAGCACGACCAGGGCACCGGACTCGGTGTCGCGGTCCGGCACCATCGGCTGGGACACCGAAACTTCCACCACCCGCAGCATGGGGTATCCCCTGTTCGAAGAGCTTGCGGAGGGATCGCTCCCGGCCTCGGCCACGAGCTGCCCGGCGGCCCGGCGGGCAATCTCGTCGCCGTCCGGTACGACGACCAGCAGCCGCCGGGCGCCCGGCAGTTGGTTCCGGAGGCGAGCGCACACCCGCCGGTAGCGGATCCGCCTGCCGGCCTCGTCGCCGGACGTCTGCGGGGTCGGTAGGTCCCACCGGGTGTCGACGCCGAGGAGTCGGCGGATCCAGGCCCGCGCGCCACGGCCCTTCGGCCGGTGCGCGCTCCCTCCACCGGGCACGTCGACGGTGCCGAGGAGCGCCGAGCCCAGCGCCGCGGCGATCTCCGGTTCGGTACGCAGTCGGCGATTCACCCGCGCCGCGGCGAGATGACCGATGACCGCGAACAGGAAGAACAGCAGCGCCCCCGCGACAACGAGCTGCATCCTCGTCGGCGGCGCCTCGCCGGTCGGCCGGGCCGCCGGACCCATGACGACCATGCCGGCCTTGCTGGTCGCCGGGTTGGCCTCGTCAAGCTTCTTCATGGCCTCCTGCAGCGCGGTGCGCAGCTTCTCGAGCTCGGTGCGGGCCTGCACGCCCTCCACGGTCTGCCCCGGATCGGCCGCATTGGCCAGGTCGGTGATGCGGCGGTCGGTCTCCTCCACCTTTTTCCGCAGCGCCTCGGGCCCCGTCGCCGCGTCGGGGTCGGTGTCGTCGCCCGCGATCCGCGCGGCGAAGGTGACGAATTCCCCGGCCACTTGATCGGAGAGCCGCTGCGCGCGCTCCGGGGTCTCGGCCGTGCCCGAGACCTTGATGATGTTCCCGTCGGCGGCCGTGGCGCTCACTCGATCCCGCAGTTCGCTGCCGCTGACGCCGGTCCAGCCGAGCGCGGCGGCCGCGCGGTCGACCACCGCCGAACTGGCCGCGATCTCCGCCTGGGTCAGCAGCTCGCGCTCCTCCCACTGCCCCGAAAGGAGTACCGATGCCGACGTCGTGTAGCGCGGCGGAAACAGCACCGAGGTGCCGTAGCCGACGAGCGCGCCCACGACGGCGACGATGGCGAGAAGCCGCCAGCGCCGACGGATGATCCGCCCGATCGTGACCAGGCGTATCGGGTCATCGCTCAACGGTGCGGCCTCCACCCTGTCCGGACCGGGGCGCCCGCCGACACCGGAGTGTGGCCGTGGCAGGCGGCGGCGTAGGCGGCGAGCAGCGAGGCCTGCGAGTTCCGCCAGGAAAGCTGCCCGCTGATCCGCTCCTGGCCGATCTTGCCCATCCGGGCCCGCTGATCCGGGTCGTCGAGGAGCAGCGCGATGAGCCCGGCGAATTCGGCCTCGTCGTTGGCGGGCGCGTACACGGCGGCGTCACCGGCGGAGACTCGCGCCTCCCGGAGATCGAACGAGACGATCGGCCGGCCCATCGCCATGTACTCCAGGACCTTGTTCATGGTCGACACGTCGTTGAGCGGATTGCGCGGGTCGGGGGAGAGGCACACGTCCGCGGTGGAGAGGTAGCGGACCAGGTCGGCGTCCGGGATGCGCCCGGTGAACTGCACCTGCTCCGAGAGCCCGAGTTGCCGGGACAGCTCCACCATCGCGTCGAAGGCGTCGCCTGCGCCGACGAACACCGCGTGCCAGTCGGTCCGCCCGAGCTCGTCGCGCAGTTTCGCGAGGGCCCGCAAGGCGTAGTCGACGCCGTCCTGAGGGCCCATCACGCCGAGATAACACAGCAGATGAGGCTTGCCGCGCTTCAACTCCGGCTCGGGCGGCACCGGTTGGAACCGGTCGACCGCGGGCGCGCTGCGCACCACGAAGACGTCCTCAGGCCGCCGGCCGCCGCGGCGTATCGCGACGTCCCGGTAGCTCTCGTTCGTGGCGAGCACGATGTCCGCGGCCCGGTAGGTCCGCCGTTCCAGCGCGCACACGGCGCGGTAGAGCAGGTCTTCGCCGCGGTCGAACCGGGAGAGGTACAGCTCGGGTACGAGGTCGTGCTGGTCGAAGACGAACCGCGCGCCGCGCCGCTTCAGCCACCGTGCCGCCAGGAACAGCAGGTCGGGCGGGTTGCAGGCGTGGACCACGTGGACCGGGCCGACCTTGCGGGCAAGACGGGCCGTGTGCCACAGCGCCGATCCGTACTCCCGCAGGTAGCCGGCAGGACCTCCGGTGGCCGCGCGCAACGGGTAGCGGTGGATCCGCACCCCGTCGATCTCCGCCTCCGGCTCCGTGTCCCGCTTCTCCCCCCGGGGACAGATGACGTGCACCTCCCAGCCCGCGTCGCGCAGCGTGGTGCACTCCTGCCACACCCGCCGATCGAACGGCACCGACAAGTTCTCCACGAGGATCAGCGCGCGCCGGTCCGGCCGGTCGCCGCCGGTCGTGCCATCAAACGATGTGTCACCAAGCAAGGCCCACGTACCCCGGTTCGGCCCGGCGCGCCTCGGCGTCGGGAAGGTGGATGAGATCGATGAGCACGGGTCCTTCGCCATGGGGCAGCGCGGAAAGGACGGCCGGATCCTTGGTCCCGACCAGGCACACCTCGGCGTGTTCGAGCACCTCGTCGACGGAGTCGGCAAGCAGCTGCCCGAGGTGCGGCAGCCGGGTCTCGATGTACTCGCGGTTCGCGCCGAGCAGCCGGGAGAGGCTCACGTTGGCGTCGTAGATCTTCAGGTCGTACCCCTTGCCGAAGAGTCTCTCCGCCAACTCGACGAGCGGGCTCTCGCGGAGGTCGTCGGTGCCGGGCTTGAAGGAGAGACCGAACAGGCCCACCCGGCGCTTGCCGGTGCGCTCGACAAGATCCACCGCGCGCTGCAGATGGTCGGAGTTGGAGGGCAGTACGTGGGCGAGGATGGGCACCGAGACGTCGGCCCGCCGCGCCGCGTGGACCAGGCTGCGTAAGTCCTTGGGCAGGCAGGAGCCACCGAAGGCGAAGCCGGGCCGCAGGTAGGCGGGGCTGATGTTCAGCTTGCGGTCGGCCAGGAACACGTCCATCACCTGGTGCGAGTCCACCCCGAGCGCCTGACACACCGCGCCCAGCTCGTTCGCGAAGCCGATCTTGAGGCCGTGGAACGCGTTGTCCGCGTACTTGATCGCCTCGGCCGTCGGGACCGGCACCCGGAACACCTCGCCGGGCAAGCCGTCGTACAGCGCCGCCACCGTGTCGCCGCTTGCCGGGTCGAACTCGCCGATGACGGTCTTGGGCGGATCGAAGAAGTCCTGCACGCTCGTGCCCTCGCGCAGGAACTCCGGGCTGACCGCGACCCCGAAGTCCACCCCGGCCGTGCCGCCGACGTGCTTCTCCAGGATCGGTACCAGCAGGTTCAGACAGGTGCCCGGCAGCATGGTGCTGCGGAACACGACGGTCTGCCGCCCGCTGTGCCCGCTGCGATCCGCCAGCACTGCGCCGATCTCCTCGGTGACCCGCTCCAAATACGTGGTGCACAGGCTGCCGTTGGGCTCCGACGGTGTGCCCACGCAGATCAGCGACACCTCGCTGTCCATGATCGCCTCGCGGACGTCCCTGGTGGCGCGTAACGCCCCGGTCCGCACGACTTCGGCGATGAGCTCGCCGATCCGCTCCTCGACCACCGGGGCCTTGCCGTCGTTGACCAGGTCGACCTTCACCTGGTTCACGTCCACCCCGATGACCTCGTGCCCCATGCTGGCCAGGCACGCGGCCGACACGCAGCCCACGTAGCCGAGCCCGAAAACGCTGACCCTCATGACCTTTCCCTCCCCCCAGGCAGGCCCTCTGGGCCTGCGGTCCGCGCGGTGAGCGGACAGTTGAGCCGCAGCCCCCCGCGCATCAGTAAGCCCCTTGCCCGTAGAGCACCGCACGCAGCGTCTTCCACAAGATCACGGTGTCCAGGGCGAGCGACCAGTCCTCCACGTACCGCAGGTCGAGGCGGACCGCCTCCTCCCACGGCAGGTCGCTGCGTCCGCTGATCTGCCACAGGCCGGTGAGCCCGGGCTTCACGAGGAGCCGCCGCCGGATGTCCGGGCCGTACGCGGCGGACTCCTCCGGCAGCGGAGGCCGCGGACCGACGAGCGACATCGAACCGGTGAGTACGTTGAAAAGCTGCGGGAGTTCGTCGAGCGAGTACCGCCGCAGCACTGCTCCCACCCGGGTCACCCGTGGATCCCGGCGGAGCTTGAACAGCAGGCCCGCGCCCTCGTTGAGGCCGGCCAGCTCGGCACGTGCCCCGTCGGCCCCGGTGACCATGGTGCGGAACTTGAAGATGGTGAACTCGCGGCCGTCCTTGCCGACTCTGCGCTGGCGGTAGAGCGCCCCACCCCGGCTGTCCATCAGGACGAGCAGCCCGACGAGCACCATCAGCGGTGCGAACAGAGTCAGCAGGATCGCCGCGCCCGTCCGGTCGACGACCCCTTTGACCGCCCTGCGGCCCCCGGTGAAGGTCGGGATGCTGACCCGCAGCAGCGGGATCCCGAGCACCGCGTCGACATGCAGCCGCGGTCCTGCCACCTCCATCAGCACGGGGGCCACGACCATCTCGGTATCGCTGCCCTCGAGGTTCCAGGCCAGCCGCTGCAGCCGGTCCGGTGACCAGTGCGGGTCCGGTGTGACCGCGACGACGCGATAGCCGTCGCGGCGGACGTGGTTGGCGACGTCCTCCAGCCGGCCGACGACCGGCACTCCGTCCAGTTGGTCACCGTCGAGCCCGAGAATGTCCGTCGTGCACACCGCCTCCACCCGCCACCCGAGGTGCGGGAACTTGCGGGCTCGGGTGATCAGGTCACGCACGGTGGCGGGGCTCCCGGCAGCGAGCACCGGTCGCAGGCACCGTCCTTCCTTCCGCTGTTTGTGCAGCCGCAGGCGCAGCAGATACCGCGCGGTCATGGTGACGAGCGCGATCGCGGGGATCGCGACGAAGATCCAGAGCTTGATGTTGCGCGAGGTGAGAGCGATTCCGCCGAGCGCCAGTACGACGGCCGCCGTGAACAGGGAGCGTCCGAGCCGGCGGAATTCCTCGGCGCCCTGGCCGAGCACGGCCGGAGCCCACGCCCGGCTCACCGCAAGCGCTCCCAGTACAAGGAGCTCGGTGCCGAAGGCGAGAATTACCCACTTCTCATGCCAGTTGGCCGCGTCCCGGGCCCCGAAGAAGTTGCCGATCGCCGCCACCACGAAGGCGGTGGCCACGGTGTCACTGATGATCACGGTACGGCGATACCGCTGCTCCCAGTCGATCGCGGGCCCGTTGATTCTCCCGTTCGTCAGACGCCCGCGCGCCGACGGAAACGGGCTGGCTAATTCCCCCTGCTGCACAGAACCCCCCCAGGTCACCAGTGGTTCGGCGTGTTCGCCTCACACTGTCCCTCTCCCCGAGAGGCGCCCCCCGCCCCCCGTCCCGCGCTGTTCTCCCCCCGGGAGGCGCCCCCCGCCTCCCGCGCATGACATCCGGCCGTTTCAGCGCTACTTGATCAACTCACCCTGGCGGCAGCGGACTTGACATCGCGACTGCCGGCTCCCCGTAGCGCCGGACTTAAAGATCATTAATGGTCGCTTCATGCCTGAAGAGCTGAAGCACGGTCAATTTAGACCATGCGGATCAGCATGTAGAGGGGTTGTGTGTAATTTGTGCTCAAACTTTGATACCGGGTCCACCGATCGCTCACCACCCACGGGTGCCTTGGCGACGAAGACGTGCCTTGGACCTGTGGTGATGGGGGTTCTCCGGGCTGTGGGCGCGGGCGCCGTCGCTACCTGACGGGGGCATGCCGACGAGACGGCCGCCGCCTGATTCCTCCTTGGCGCCGGCTTTGGGACTCCGTCAGCGGCGGGTGGTGTAGCCGATGAGGGCGGCGAGGCCGGCGAGTACCGCGACGCTGGTGAGGGCCGTGGGGAGGGTGAACCAGTCGGCCATGAAGCCGATGGCGGGTGGTCCGAGGAGCATGCCGCCGTAGCCGAGGGTGGAGGCGGTGGCGACGCCGCTGGGGCCTGCCAGGGCGCCGGCGCGTTCGACGGCGACGGGGAAGATGTTGGCGAGGCCGAGGCCGGTGATGGCGAAGCCGAGGAGGGCCAGCCATACGGAGGGGGCGAGCGCGCCGAGCAGCATGCCCGCGGCGGCCAACGTGCCGCCGGCCACGAGTATGGGCGTCTGGCCGAGGCGTTCTAGGAGGGTGGTTCCGCTGAGGCGGCCGATGGTCATGGCGAGGGCGAAGCAGGAGTAGCCGGCGGCTGCGAGGCCGGGGTGGGCGTTGAGGTCCTGTTCGAGGTGGAGGGCGCCCCAGTCGGCGAGTGCTCCTTCGCCGAAGGCCGTGCAGAGGGCGATGAGGCCGAAGACGATCACTAGTCCGCGGGTGCGGCTGTCGAGGCGGCGCGGGGCGCTGTCCTCGCGATGGGCGTCGCTCGGCGGAGCCGGAGGATCGAGACGCAGCAGGGCGCGTCCCGCCACGGCGGTGACGATCAGGCCGATCACGGTGAGACCGAGCAGGTGGCGCGTGGGGGACAGGGAGCCCGCGATCAGCCCACCGAGTCCCGCACCGACCATGCCGCCCAGACTGAAGGCCGCGTGGAAACTGGGCATGATCGGGCGGCGCATGGCGGCCACGAGATCGACGGCGGCGCTGTTCATCGCCACGTTGATCCCGCCGTAGGCGGCCCCGAACACCAGGAGTACGAGCCCGAGCGAGAGCGCCGAATGCGTCAGCGGCGGCAGCGCGATGCTCAGCGGCATCAGGACCCCGCAGGCCACGGTCACCGGATGGCTGCCGAAGCGGCGGCAGAGCCGTCCGGTGAGCGTCATCGTGATCACGGCGCCGGCGGAGACGCCGAGCAGCGCGAGCCCGAGGTCGCTGGCCGACGCGCCGGTCTGTTCCTTGATGGCAGGGATGCGGACGACCCATCCGGCGAAGATGAAGCCGTCGAGCGCGAAGAAGACGGTGAGTGCGACACGGAGCCGGACAAGGGCGGGGGGAGTGGCCCGCGACGCTGCGGACGTGGTTTTGTTTAGTAGCGGCACAAAGTCAGAGTAGAGGTGCGCCCCCGCGGCGTACAAGGCAGTTCATGTGAGGCGGCGGTCACGAGTGGACGGCAGCTTCTCGTGAGACGGCAGGGGAAGGGCAGTGGACGGGCGGTGACCGAGCAGATGACGACTGAACGGCGAGGCGGCGTACGGATCATGGGAGACTCGCCCTCATGAACGGCAAGGCTGCCTCCCGCACCGAGGGGGATCTGTCCACGCGTACGCGCCTGGAGCGCGGGCGCGGCGCGCTCGGTCCCGCCCTTGAGCTGGTCCACACCGGGCGCGCCCCGACCCGTGCCGTGCTCACCGCCGAACTCGGCGTCACCCGCGCCACGGCGGGCGCCGTCGCCGCCGAGCTGGAGGCGCTCGGCCTGATCAGGATCGACGCGCGGCCGAGCGCGCCCGCGGGTTCCCAGGGCCGCCCCTCGCACGGCCTCTCCATCGCGGAGGACGGCCCCGTGGCGCTGGCCGCGCAGGTGCACTCCGACGGTTTCCGGGCCGCCCTCGTCGGACTCGGCGGCAGGATCGTCGCCACCGCACCCGGCTGCGAGACGATCGACGCCGACCCGGCACAGGTGCTCGGCTCGGTGATCGACGCGGGTGCGCAACTGCTGCGGGAGACCGGCAGGCGGTGCGTGGGCGCGGGCCTCGCGGTGCCGTCGGCCGTCGCCGAACCGGAGGGCACCGCGCTCAACCCGCTGCACCTGGCGTGGCCCGCCGGCTCGCAGGTGCGCCAGATCTTCGCCGACTGCGTACGGGACGCGGGCATCGCAGGACCGGCGTTCGCCGCCAACGACGTCAACCTCGCCGCGCTCGCCGAGCACCGGCACGGCGCAGGGCGCGGCGCCCGCGATCTGCTCTGCGTCGCGACCGGGCACCGGGGTGTCGGCGGCGCGCTCGTCCTCGACGGGCGTCTGCACACGGGAAGTTCGGGCCTGGCGCTCGAGGTCGGCCACCTCACCGTCAACCCGGAGGGCCGCCCCTGCCACTGCGGAAGCCGGGGCTGCCTGGACGTCGAGACCGACCCGCTGGCCTTCCTCACCGCCGCCGGCCGCGAGCCCGGCCCCGAGGGGCTGTTGCTCCAGGCCCGCGAACTGCTCCGTGACGAGGGCGGGGATCCCGCGGTCCGTGCGGCGGTCGAGGAGCTGATCGACCGCCTCGGCCTGGGGCTCGCAGGCCTGGTGAACATCCTCAACCCGGACCGCATCATCCTGGGCGGCCTGCACCGCGCGCTCCTGGAGGCCGACCCCGAGCGGCTGCGCGCCGTCGTCGCCGACCGGAGCCTGTGGGGGCGCAGCGGCGGCGTACCGATCCTGGCCTGCACGCTGGACCACAACAGCCTGGTGGGGGCCGCCGAGCTGGCCTGGCAGCCGGTGCTCGACGACCCCCTGGGGGCGCTGACCTAGGCGCGGGAGGTCTCCTTCGCGGCCGAGGCGGAGGTGGGGGCCAAGGCGGAGGGTGACGCGGAGGCCGAGGGTGACGCGGAGGCCGAAGCCGTGGTCTCGGCCGGGCTCGACTGCTCAACCACCGCTGTGGCGGGCGCGGTTCGGCCGTTGCGCAGCCGCTTCAGGTCGGGCAGCAGTGTGACGAGGCCGAGTGCGGCGAGTGCGGCGCCGATCCAGAGCGGAGCCCGCAGACCGAACGTATCGATGGCGGGTCCGCCGACGGACGTCGCGATGATGATGCCGAGGGTGATGAACGAGGAGTGGACGGTGTTGACCAGCGGCCGGGCGTTGCCCGTGCGCTGGACGCGGGTCACGAGGGCCGGGTTCATGGTGACCCCCACCAGGCCGATGCCCATCATCAACACCACGGCTGCCACCCCCAGTTGGGCGAACACGGCGAAGCCGGCGAGGAACGCGAGATTGAGCAGCAGACCGATGAGCAGGACCGGGATGGTGTGCTTGTCGGCGAACCGGCCGACGACGGTGTTGCCGATGACGGTGGCCGCTCCGTACGCGATGAGCAGCAGCGGGACAGTGCCCGTCGAGAATCCGGAGACCTCGGTGAGGATCGGGTTGAGGTAGCTGAAGGCGGAGAACGTGGCGCCGATGACGAAGGTGCTGGTGGTGAGGGTGAGCCAGAGCCGGGGGTTGCGGAAGGCGCCAAGCTCCTGGCGGAGGTCACCGCCGTCGTCGGCGCGCTCCATGCGCGGCACCCCGGCGAGGGTGGCGAGCGCGGCGAGAACGGTCAGGCCGGTGATGGCCCAGAACGCGGCGCGCCAGCCCAGGTGTTCACCGATGACGGTGGAGAGCGGAAGCCCGAGGAGCGTGCCCAGCATCAGCCCGTTGAGGGCCACCGCGAGGGCCCTGCCCCGCACTTCGGGTCGGGTGAGCTGCGCGCACAGCGAGATCGATACGCCGAAGAAGGCCTGTGACGCGATGCCGGTGATGACGCGGGCCACCAGCATGGTGCGGTAGTCCGGTGCGAGGGCGGCGAGGACGTTTCCTGCCAGGAAGATGCCGAACAGGACCAGCAGGGCGGACTTCTGACGCATCTTCAGAAGCGCGACGGTGAGGAAGGGTCCACCGAAGGCCATCGCCGCGGCGAAGGCGGTGATCAGGTAGCCGATCTCCGGGATCGTGGCGTCGAGTCCTTCGGCCATCTGCGGCATCAGACCGGCGACCACGAATTCGCTGGTCACCATCGCGAAGATGCCGAGGGCCAGAAGATAGACGGCGCGGGGCATGGGGGCTCCTGTCAGGGATATCTGGGGTGTCAGGGGTGTACGGGGTGGGGTAGTGAGGGGGGATGGGTTATGTACTGATCGGTGCAAAACGAGGACATGCGGGATCGGTGCGGGGCGTAAGGAGTTGAGGGTGGGGTGGGGTGGGATGGGATGGGGCGAGGTGCTGGGTGGCGGGGTCAGCGGTTCAGCGCGTCCAAGGCGGTCTCGGAGATGACGGTCAGGGCGGCACGATCGGCGCCGCCCTGGGCCGAGACCCGCATCCCGCCGATGACGGCGTTCAGGAAGCGGGCCAGGTCGCCCGCGTCCCGCGTGGAGGCGATGTCGCCGCAGCTCTGTCCTGAACGGATGACGGCACTGATCGCGGCCAGCCGCACCGCGAGATCGCGTGCCAGCATTTCGGCGGCCTCGGGGTCGCGCCCGGCGAGTTCCACAGTCGTGTTGACGGTCAGGCAGCCGATGCTGTGCTCGTCCTTGCGGCACTCGAACTCGGAGTCCACGACTCGGGCGAACAGGGCGCGAAGGCGCTTCATCGGGGGACGCCCCGCGTCTTCCAGGATCTCGACCTGGTCGGACGTCATGGAGTCGATGTAGCGGGCCAGGGCTCGCTGGAACAGTTCGTGCTTGCTGCTGAAGGTGTTGTAGATGCTGCTGCGGCCCAGGCCGGTGGCGTCGCACAGATCCTGGGTCGAGGTGGCCTCGTAACCATTCGCCCAGAAGGCGTGCATCGCCGCGTCCAGGGCCCGTTCCTCGTCGAAGGTTCTCGGTCGGGCCATGTCGGTACGGTACATGTTTTGGAACGACCAGTGCAATATCCTAAGTGGAGGGTTACCCCTTAAGCTGCTCTACTGGTAACGTCGTCGATCTACAAGGCGAGACGGCTCCAAGGTGAGGCGACTCCAACGCGAGATGACGGAGCGGATTCCAACCAGCGGGAGGCACCCAGTGGCATGGCACTTGGCGGAGAAGTTCGAGACGTCGGACGGGTACGTGAGGTGGGCATCGTTCGGTGAGGGTGCCCCGGTGGTCCTGCTGCACGGATCGCCCTTCTCGTCGTACATCTGGCGCGAGATCGCCCCCGCCCTGGCCCGCACGCGCAAGGTCTACGTCTGGGACCTGCTCGGCTTCGGGCAGTCGGAGCAGCGGGAGGGGCAGGACGTCGGTCTTGCGGCGCAGGGGAGGATCTTCGCCCGCCTCCTCGCGCACTGGGGCCTGGCCCGCCCGAGTGTCGTCGCGCACGACGTGGGCGGGGCGGTGGCACTGCGGGCGCTGCTCCTGGAGGGTGCGGAGTACGGGGATCTCGCGCTGGTCGACGCGGTGGGCGGCGGTGCGTGGGGGACGGGCTACTTCAAGCTCATCCGGGAGAACGCCCACGTATTCGAGCAACTCCCCGACTACGCCCACGAGGCACTGGTGGCCAGTCACCTCCGTCACGCCACGCACACCGGCTACAAGCCCGGCGTGCTGGACGCGTACATCGACCCGTGGCGCGGCGCGGAAGGCCAGGCGGCGTTCTACCGCCAGTACCGCCAGTTCGAACAGTCCCAGACGGACGAGCTCGAACCCCTCCTCGGCGAGGTACCGGTGCCGACCCGGATCATCTGGGGCCGCGAAGACCGCCTGTTGCCACCGGAGTTCGCCGATTTCCTGCGGACGCGGATCCCGCACGCCGAACTGACCTGGGTGGACGGCGCGGGCCACACCATCCAGGACGACGCACCGGCACAACTGCTTTCCCGACTGGGCGCGGACTTCCGGGAGCCTGTGGGCTGAGTGAGAACAGCGGAGGGTCACATGCCGTTGGCATTACGGCGGCCACTCCACGGCGAACGCCCGCCCCGGGTTCCGCGTCAGTATCCGCTCCACCAGGTCCTCGCCGACGGCGAGTTCGAGCCGTGGCCGCACCCTGCGCAGCAGATACGGCAGTCCGGGGCCGCCGTTCACCGCGCGAGCCCCGGCGGTTGTCGTGTCGCCGCCCAGAAGCAGTTGGTCGGCGAAGCCCGCATCGGCCAAGGCTTTTACCGCTTCCGGCATGCGCCAGTCCGTGGCGTGGTTGGCGCGGGAAGGGCCGTCGAAGGCTAGGTACGCGCCGGCTTCGGCGGCCTGGTGGTGCATCGTGAGGTCGGGGGAACGGTTCAGGTGGCCGAGGATCAGTCGGTCGGGCGGCACGTCCAACTCGCCGCACAGCAGGTCGAGTACGTCCAGTGCGCCCGTGCCGAGCTCCAGGTGGACGGCGATGGGTGCGCCCGTCGCGTGGTGGGCCTCGGCCGCGGCGCGCATCGTCCAGCGGGCGTGCGCGTCCAGGCCGTGGAAGCCGCCTGCCACCTTGATCAGTCCGGCCCGCACGCCGGTGTCGGCGATGCCGATGCCCTTGGTCAACTCCCTCACGAAGAGGTCCGCGAGTCCTTCGGTGCTGAGACGGTTCAGCAACTCCGCCGTGTAGTGGGCTGCTTGGTGCAGACCCGTCGCGGCGACGATGCGTACCCCCGACGTCCGAGACAGCTCGGGCAGGTCGCCCACCCGGCGCCCCATCCCGTGCGGAGTCCACTGGATCAGGCTCTGACCACCGACCGCACGGAAGGCCGCCAGCTCCTGCGCCGCCGACGTGGCCGATTCCAGCTCCTGACCCGGGAGTTGAGGGCTCGTCAGAAAGAGGTGGTCATGGGCGTCGCAGGTTCCCAGGTGCTCTGGTGCGACGTCTCCCAGGACTGTGCGAACCCTCTGAACCGCGTGGACCCGGCGAACCGCATGAACCGTACGAACAGCGTGGTCCGTGCTCACCACTGCTGCCCCCGGCGGAGGAGGTCCCGCTCCGGGGCGGACAGGTGCAGGACCCGGAACGCATCCCCCTGTCCCTTGGGTGAATCGTGGTCCCAGGCGGAGAAGAGCAACGCCTCCCACGTGCGCGGATCGATCGCCGTCGCGGCATAGACGGCTCCTTCCCGCTGCGCCAACCGCACGGCCTCTTGGGCGAGTTCGACGGCAAGGCCGCCGAGATGTGTGCGGGCCGGGACACGCATCCGGCGTCGTAGGGCGGACTTGGCGGGCGCGCCGGACGCCGTCCCATCGGCGAAGGCGAGACCCGTCCAGTGCTGCACCTCCGGTCGCCCGAAGTCGTCGACGATGCCCTGGAATCCGGGGCCCCAGAGGAAGGAGTTCATGCCCTCGGGGGTGTTCCAGAGGTAGAACGGCGCGTACTGGTTCACGGGGGAGTCGTCGACGCCGCGCTCGCGGATCAGGTACGCCTTGGCGCCGAGACCCGGGTAGCTGTCCAGCAGGTGCCCCTTGGTCGCCACCCGGTTCCGGATGATGCCCATGTCGTAGTCGGCGGGAAGCGTGATCTCGTACTGCATCGCGTGCATGGTGGTTCGCTCCTCGGGCTCGCTCAAGCCACCGGGTACTCGTCCGCGCCGACGTGCGCGTCCCAGTGCGTGGTCGTACCGTCGTCCGCTGCCTCGACGACCGCCAGATGTGTCATGAAAGTGCGCGGCGCGGCGCCGTGCCAGTGCCATTCATCCGGCTCGATCCAGATGGTGTCGCCCGCGCGGATCGTCTCCGCCTCGCCACCCTTGCGCTGCACCAGACCCTCGCCCTCCAGGACGTGCAGGACCTGGCCGTGCGGGTGGCGGTGCCAGGCGGTGTGGGCTCCGGGGGCGAAGCGGACGTTGAACATCCGCAGTCGGGAGGGAGGCGGCGGCGCGGCGATCTCGTCCAGCCACACCACGCCGGTGAAGTTCGCGGCGGGGCCCGCCTGGCTCTCGGGGCGGGTACGGGTGATGTGCACTGCTCTTCAAGTCCTTTGCGGGGGAGGGGCGGTGGCCACGGGAAGGCGAGGCGGGAGCTATGGAGAAGGCGGGGCGGCAGCTATGGAGACGGGGTGGTGGCGGCGAACAGCAGGGCGAGCAATCCGCGTACGCCGGTGTCGAAAGCCGCGGGCGACCCCGAGGCGCGGGCCAGTACATAGCCGCCCTGAACCGTGGCGACGACCGTCGCCGCGATGGCCCGCGCGTCGAGCGTGGCCGCGAACTCGCCCCGCTCCTGCCCCTCTTCGACGATTCCGGCGATCCGGTCCCGCAGCCAGTCGAGCGTTTCGGTGACGGGCGCGCGCAACTCGTCGCTCGCGACGACGTCCGGGTCCATCGTCAGCCGCCCGATCGGGCAGCCGCGCAGCACGTCCCGCTCTCGCAGCAGGTACGCCTCGATGCGTTCGTACGCCGATCCGGTGCCGCTCAGCGCACGCTCGGCCGTGGCGCGCATCTCGTCCGCCGTACGCCTGATCGCGGCGAGTGCGAGGTCGGGTTTCCCGGTGAAGTGGTGATACATGCTGCCCTGCCCGGCGCCCGCGTGCTGCTGGATGGCCTTGGGGCTCGTGCCGACGTAGCCGCGCTCCCACAGCAGTTCTCGGGTGGACTCGATCAGACGCTCCGGGGTGCTCATGACCTCACTGTACATACTAGTAGGTACAGAATCTAGGCGGCGGCCGGTGCGCACTGTTCGTACCAGTAGGTACAGCGCCCCAGGCGAGCCAGGAGCAGCCCCGCAGCCCCCACGTACTCCCGGAGTGGTACGCGCACTGTCGCTGGCCGTACGACGACTCGGACCCCCTCGGAGCGCGAGTCTCGATACATCGCACACGGCGCCGCACAAGACGCCACGCAGGGCGCCGAACAAGACGCCGCACAAGGCATCGCAGACATCGCTACCGAGGAGATGGACACCATGAACACCCTGGCTCACTTCGATGGCGGGCCCGGCCCGTGGATCCTGTTCTTCCCGCTCATCTGGGCGGCCGTCGTGATCGGCGGCATCACCCTCCTGCGCCGCACCGTGTGGCGGGGCCGCCGCGCGCCGTGGCAGCGGGACGGCGCCGAGCGGAACGTACGCATCGACGAGAACTCGCCCATCGCGGTCCTTGGCCGCCGCTTCGCCTCCGGTGAGATCGACGAGGACGAGTACTGGCGGCGTCTGTCCGTTCTGAACGAGGAGTTCGGGCGCACCTCCAAGGGCGGTGCGGCATGACCACCGCGACCGGACACCGCAGCGCCACCACTCTCGACGCCGCCCGTGTCACCGAGGCCGTCAAGGTGTACGGCAGCGGAGACACCGCCGTACGTGCCCTGGACGGGGTGAGCGTCGGCTTTCCCGCCGGACGGTTCACCGCGATCATGGGCCCGTCGGGCTCGGGCAAGTCCACCCTGATGCACTGCGCCGCGGGCCTCGACACCCTCACCTCGGGGGCCGCCCACATCGGCGACACCGAACTGGGCGCGCTCGACGACCGCCGCCTGACCCTCCTGCGCCGCGACCGCATCGGCTTCGTCTTCCAGGCCTTCAACCTGGTGCCGACGCTGACCGTCGCCGAGAACATCACGCTTCCGATGGACCTCGCCGGAAAGCGCGGCGACGCCGCGTCGGCCGAGTGGACCGACGCCCTCATCGACGTGGTGGGGCTGCGCGACCGCCTCCACCACCGGCCCGCCGAGCTCTCCGGCGGACAGCAGCAACGCGTCGCCGTGGCACGGGCGTTCGCGGGCCGGCCCGACGTCGTCTTCGCCGACGAGCCGACCGGCAACCTCGACTCGCGCTCCGGCGAGGAGGTCCTGCGCCTCCTGGGCCGCGCGGTGCGGCAGATGAACCGCACCGTCGTCATGGTCACCCATGACCCGGTGGCCGCGGCCCACGCCGACGAGGTCGTCTTCCTGGCCGACGGCCGTCTCGTGGACCGGATGGCGGACCCGACCGCCGACAAGGTCCTCGACCGGCTCAAGGCCTTCGACACGAAGGCCGCGGCAGCATCCGGTGCCACCACATCCGGTGCCACCACATCCGGCACCACCGCATCCGGCACCAAGGGAGCACCGTCATGAGTTCCCTGAGCGCGTCCGCGCGCATCAGCCTGTCCTCGCTGCGCGGCCACAAGCGGCGCTTCGCGGGTACGTTCCTCGCGGTCATGCTCGGTGTCGCCTTCCTGGCGGGCACGCTCGTCATGGGCGACACCCTGCGCGGCAGCTTCGACACGATGTTCGGCAACGCGACGAGCGGCACGGACGCCGTCGTCCGCAGCGCCGACACCATCACCACCCCCGACGACAGCCAGGGCACCCGGCAGCCCGTCAAGACCTCGCTCGTCGAGAAGATCGAGCAGACCGACGGCGTCGCCGCCGCCGCGCCCGGCATCCAGGGCGCGGGCCAACTGCTCGGCAAGGACAGGGAACCCATCGGCGGCGAAGGCCCGCCCACCCTCGCCGGCAACTGGATCGCCGACAAAGAGCTGAACGCCTACCAACTGGCCGAGGGCCGCGCCCCCGCCAAGTCCGGCGAGGTCGTCGTCAACCGAGGCGCCGCCGAATCCGGCGACCTGAAGATCGGCGACACGACCACCCTGCGCACCCCCGACCCCGTCAAGGTGACGATCGTGGGCCTCGCGACCTTCGGTGGCGAGGACGGCATGGCGCAGACCACCTTCACCGGCATGACGCAGGCCGACGCCGAGAAGTACCTGACCCCGAAGCCCGGTGAGGCCGCGTCCATCCAGGTGCGGGCCGGGCCCGGCGTCAGCGAGCGGGAACTCGTCGACGCGCTGAGTCCCGTACTCCCCAAGGGAGTTGAGGCGATCACCGGCGAGGCGTCGGCGGCGGAGAACACCGACAACATCTCCGGTCAGTTCCTGACCCTCTTCACCAGCTTCCTGCTGGTCTTCTCCGGGGTCGCGCTGCTCGTCGCCACCTTCAGCATCCACAACACCTTCGCGATCGTCGTCGCCCAGCGCACCCGCGAGAACGCCCTCCTTCGCGCACTCGGTGCCTCACGTCGGCAGGTCACCGCATCCACCCTGGTCGAGGCGAGCGTGGTCGCCGTGGTGGCATCTGCCGCGGGCCTCGCGGGCGGCATCGGGATCGCGGCCGGGCTCCAGGCACTCTTCCCGGCCATCGGATTCCCCTTCCCCGAGGGCGACTTGGTGATCAGCGGCCTGTCGATGCTGCTGCCCCTTGCGGTCGGCATCGTGGTCTGCCTGGGCTCCGCCCTGCTGCCCGCCGTCCGCGCCGGGCGCACCGCACCCCTGGCCGCGCTGCGCGAGACCGCGGTCGACCACTCCGGGGCTTCGCGGGGGCGCGCCGTCGCAGGCGCGGTCCTCGCGCTCGCCGCGGTCGGCCTCTCGCTCTTCGGCGTGCTCGTGACCCCGTCCGTGTGGCTGGCAGGGGCCGGAGCGGTACTCGCACTCGCCGCGTTCGTCGTGCTCGGGCCCGTCGCGTCCTCGCGGGCGGTACGCATTCTCGGCGGGCCCCTGGACCGGATGCGCGGTGTCACGGGCGGGCTCGCCCGGCGCAACGCCCTGCGCAGCCCCAAGCGGACCGCCGCCACCGCGAGCGCCCTGATGATCGGTGTCGCCGTCGTCTCGCTCTTCACGGTCTTCGGCGCCTCGCTGAAGGCGACCATGGACCAGACGGTGAACCGCTCCTTCGCCGGCGACCTCGCCATCAGCACCCCCGGCTTCGGCGCGGGCGGCAGCGGACTCAGCCCCAAGCTGGCCCCCGCCCTCGCCGAGCAGCCGGAGGTCGCGACCGCGGTCGGCCTCGGCAAGGGCGCCGCGGAGATCGACGGGGAAGGGCGCGCCCTGACCGTCACCGACCCCGGTCCCTTCGCCAAGTCCTTCGACCTCGGCAAGGTCGACGGGACCCTGGACGGCCTCGGCACCAACGGCATCGCGATCACCCGCGCGGAGGCCGAGAAGCAGGACCTGAAGGTCGGCTCCAAGGCCGAACTGGCCTTCGCCGACGGCAAGAAGGCCACCTTCACCGTCCGAGCTCTGTACGGCCAGTCGGAGCTCGCGGGGGACTACGTCATCACCCGCGAGGCCTGGGCGCCGCACCGCATGCAGGACGCGGACAGCCTCGTGTCCGTCACCTTCAAGGAAGGCGTGAGCGCGCAGGACGGCAAGACGGCGGTCTCCAAGACCGCGCAGGAGTACGGAAATCCGGATGTACAGACCCGTGGTGAGTACGCGCAGTCGGCGGCCGGTGGCATCGACATGATGCTCACGCTGGTCTACGCCCTGCTCGCGCTCGCCGTCCTGATCGCCCTGCTCGGCATCGCCAACACACTGACCCTCGCGATCCACGAACGGACCCGCGAGCTCGGCCTGTTGCGTGCCGTCGGACAGACCAGGGCGCAGCTGCGGGCCATGGTCCGCTGGGAGTCGGTCCTTGTCGCCGCCTTCGGCACGGCCGGTGGCCTTGCGCTCGGCGGCTTCCTCGGCTGGGTGCTCGTCAAGGCCTCGGACGGCGCGACGAGCAGTGCCTTCGCGTTCGCGGTGCCACCCGTGCAGCTGACGGTGGTCGTCCTGGTGGGCCTGGCGGCGGGAGCCCTCGCGGGTCTGCGTCCGGCACGGCGGGCCGCACGCCTGGACGTGCTGCGTGCCATCGCCACCGAGTGACGTAGGACGCCCGCTCCGCGGAGCCTGTCACCGCCCGGTCAGCCGACAACGGCCGACCGGGCGGGAGCATGTCCGGGCGCGTGCCCGTCGGCGAGGGAGTGCGGCCCGGTGCCCAGGTCCGCGAAGGGACCGGCCGTTGCCGCGCCGTACGCCGGGTACCTGGACGGCAGCGGGGCGGCAGACTCGGGGGCCGGAAGGGTGAACCAGACGACCTTGCCCGTGTCGCCGTGGGGTCGTACCCCCCAGCTCTCGCTGACGGCGGCGATCATGGCGAGCCCGCGGCCGCAGGTCGCGGACGGCTCGGCGTCGCGCACCTCGGGAAGGCGGGGGTCGTGGTCGTGCACGGAGACCGTGAGGCGGTCGAGCAGCAGCTCGATCTCCACGGTGCACACCTTGTCCGGCTGTGCGTGCCGGTGCACGTTGGTCAGGAGCTCGGTCACACCGAGCGCGGCCTTGTCTATCAAGGGATCGAGACGCCAGTAGCGCAACTGCGCCGATACGATTCTGCGGACCTGGCCGATCCGCGACGGCAGAGCCTGAAGCTCTACTGTGCAATACCTGCTTGGCTGGCTGATCACGGCTGCGACTCCCCGAATTGCGGTCCGGAAGAAGACGACGATCGGATTCAGCAGCGGCCGCGGGGTCTGCCGGCTGCTGTTCTTGGCCGGCGGGCTGGTTCGCAGCGTCATCGCCGGTGAACCCAGAGTGATGTGAGACCAGAGTGACTCAGGGGGTGCGAGCCTGCAACTCGCACCGTCTCCGCCCGGAGCGCAGGGGCCCCTCAGGCGCGTGCCCTGCTGCCTCCGGCCCTGCGTACCGCGTCGATGAACTTGCGCACCGTGGGTGGCCCGGACTTGCCGGGCGCCGGATCATGATCGGCGAGGGTGAGTCGATAGCGCGTGCCGTTCAGTTCGGCGAGGGCGCGGTCGTGGGCGGCGAACCACGGCTTGCCGGCCCGCACGGTCTGGACGGGCGCGCTGTCGATCTCCTTGCCGTAACTGGTCAGCAGCTCGAACCTGCCGTCGGTGATACGGATTTGACCCGCCCGGGTGAGGGAGCGCAGCCGTCGTCCGATCCGCACGCCTGTGGCCGTGAAATCCGGCTCCGCCATGACGTTCCGCCCCCTTGAGCGATTCGGTATGCCGTTCCGTACGGGACCGCCTTCCCGTGCGGTGCAGTCTGCACGCACCCGGCGTCGAGCACCAGTGCGTATGAAGACGTGGTCATAAGTGGACGCAGTCCCCTCACCAGTGTGCCGCGCCGCTGTGCCGACCGACTGCGCCAGGTGTGCCTTTGAGGTGCTCAAAGGTGTGTTTATGCAGGTGAGAAGCGTGCGGAAGGTGCATATGATCGAGGCGTCCGGCCCGCTCGTAGCGCGGCCAGGTTGACGCCAAGGAGCCGCGCCGTGAGCACCGCACAGCAGGATCAAGCCGATGAGCCGATGACCACGCTCGACGTGGACCGCAGCGACGCGGAGTACCGGGCCTGGCTCAAAGAAGCCGTACGCAAGGTCCAGGCCGACGCCAACCGTTCCGCCGACACACACCTGCTCCGCTTCCCGCTGCCGGAACAGTGGGGCATCGACCTGTATCTCAAGGACGAGTCGACCCACCCGACCGGCAGCCTCAAGCACCGCCTCGCCCGCTCGCTCTTCCTCTACGGCCTCTGCAACGGCTGGATCCGGCCGGGGCGCCCGGTCATCGAGGCCTCCAGCGGCTCGACAGCCGTCTCCGAGGCGTACTTCGCGAAGCTGATCGGAGTGCCCTTCATCGCGGTGATGCCCCGCACGACCAGCGCCGAGAAGGGCCGACTGATCGAATTCCACGGCGGCCAGTGTCACTTCGTGGACGACTCGCGCACGATGTACGCCGAGTCGGCCGCCCTCGCCGTCGAGACCGGCGGCCACTACATGGACCAGTTCACCTACGCGGAGCGGGCCACGGACTGGCGCGGCAACAACAACATCGCCGAATCGATCTACCAGCAGATGAAGTTGGAGCGTTATCCGGAGCCCGCGTGGATCGTCGCCACGGCGGGCACGGGCGGCACGTCGGCGACCATCGCCCGCTACGTCCACTACATGCAGCACGACACCCGGCTCTGCGTCGCCGACCCCGAGAACTCCTGTTTCTTCGACGGCTGGACCAACCACGACCCGGACGCCACCAGCGACTGCGGCTCCCGCATCGAAGGCATCGGCAGGCCCCGGATGGAGCCGAGCTTCGTGCCCGGCGCGATCGACCGCATGATGAAGGTGCCGGACGCGGCGAGCGTCGCCGCCGTGCGCGCCCTGGAGCAGGCGATCGGCCGCAAGGCGGGCGGCTCGACCGGAACCGGCCTGTGGAGCTCTTTGAAGATCGTCGCCGAGATGGTGGCCGCCGGCCGCACGGGCAGCGTCGTCACGCTCATCTGCGACCCGGGCGACCGCTACCTGGACAAGTACTACTCGGACGCGTGGCTGGCCGAACAGGGTCTGGACATCGCGCCCTACGCGGCGGCGATCAAGTCGCTCCTCGCGAACGGCACATGGACCTAGCAGCCCGCAACGGCCGTACGGGGATCAGGCGTTGGCCGCCGTCAGGCGCCGGTCGAGGGCCATGACCGCGTCGCGGAAGGCCCGGCCCATGCCTGCCCTGCCCAGCTTCAGGAAGAAACGGAAGGGTGCGGCGCCATCCGCGGCGAACGTCCACTGCACGCGGGTCCCGGTACCGGCCGGGGTGAGCCGCCACTCCTCGACGAGCGCGCGCAGACCCGGGGCGTTCGACTCGTCGACGCGGTAGGCGTACCGCTCTGCCGCGTCGGTCGCGACGATCGTCTCCTGGAAGCGCGTACCGCCCTTGAGCCGGACCTCGCGGCCCTTGCCTCCGTCGGTGGGGCGGCACAGCGTGACCGCCGTGAACCACTCGGGCCAGCCGGCCATGTCGTCGGCGAGGGCGCGGTACACCGTCTCCGGGGGCGCGCTCACCTCACGGGCGAAGACCAGGCGCACCGGAGCGGACTCGACGAACTCGAGCCCCACGGACCTCAGTCGGCGTGCCATCGAACTCAGCCCCCAAGCGGAATCGGGTCGTTGACCGGGCACCGTCACCATAGCTGGCGGACCGTCAGATGTCTGCGGTGCTCCCGGCGGTCTCCGCCTGCCCGACGCTCCCGCCGTGCTCGGCCTGCTCGGCCTGCTCGTCGGGCCCCGGCTCATCGGGCTCGCCCGTGACCACCAGACGCCGCAGATGCTCGGAGATCTCCGCCCGCGCCTCCGCGGGCAGCCCGGCATCCGTCACGAGCGTGTCGACCTGCTCCAGGGTGGCGAACGAACTGAGGCCCACCGTGCCCCACTTGGTGTGGTCGGCGACCACGATGACCCGCCGCGCCGACTGCACCAGACGCCGGTTGGTCTCCGCCTCCGCGAGGTTGGGCGTGGACAGACCGGCCTCCGCCGATATGCCGTGCACACCCAGGAAGAGCACATCGAAGTGCAGCGCGCCGATCGCCTGGTCGGCGACCGGGCCGACCAGCGAGTCCGACGGGGTGCGCACCCCGCCGGTGAGGACCACGGTGGCCGCGCCCTGACGCTGGCCTGAGGTGCGCTGCGCGGAGTGGAAGACGTCCGCGACCCGCACCGAGTTCGTCACCACCGTCAGGTCCGGCACGTCCAGAAGATGGTGGGCAAGCGCGTACGTCGTCGTGCCGCCGGAGAGCGCGATCGCCGTGCCCGGCGCCACCAGGGAGGCCGCGGTGCGCGCGATGTCCTCCTTGGCGTTCAGCTCCAGGCCCGACTTGGCCTCGAACCCCGGCTCGTGCGTGCTCGCCTCGACCACCGGGACCGCGCCGCCGTGCACCTTCTCCAGGACGCCCTGGCGGGCGAGGGCGTCGAGATCGCGGCGGACCGTCATGTCCGACACGCCCAGCTTGCGGGTCAGTTCATTGACGCGGACCCCGCCCCGGCGGCGTACCTCATCGAGGATCAAGGCGCGGCGCTGCTCCGCGAGGAGGTTCTGATTCTCACTCACGTCCGTCCCGGCCCTTCTGCCTCGTCACACCCGTCACGCCTCTCAAATACGCTGCCTCATCCTCGCATGCGCCACCGACGGGCGGCCCACCGCCCGAACGCGTGCTCACCCGGAACGGGGAGATTACGTGACGAGGGGTGTGGACGGGGCCGTGAGCGGAGATCCTTGTTGCCTGACCACACGCACATCGGGGGAAGCGGAACAGTGGCAGCTGACCACAGAGAAGAGACGGCTCTCGAACTCCTCGTCCACGGAGTCGGGGGCACCACACCGGAAGAGATGCTGGGCGATCCAAGGACCGTCCGGATCTCCGGTGACGAAACGGCGGCCGTGTTCCGCCGCACCGAGGACGCCGACGCCGAGAAGCGCCCGGACGACTACCGCGGCAAACCGGTCCCCGAGGCGTACGTCTGGTGCAATCTGACCTCCGGGAACGGCTCGCGGGCCCTGTGGCTCCTGCTGCTGCCCTTCATGGTCGTGAACCTCGCGCACTGGATGCGCCCCACGTCGCGGCGCATGAGGAAGACGGTCCGTGCGTACGGCCTCCTGGTGCGGCTGACCGGGCTCACTCTCACCGTCCTGCTCGTCGCCGCGGCCTGCGAGGTCGCCATCGACCTGACGGCCTGGCAGTGCGCGGGCACCCCCGAGTGCGCCGCCGAGCGTTCCTGGCTCGGTTTCCTGGCGCCCGACGCCTCCGGGCACGGCGGCTGGTGGAGCCAGCCGGGACGCCGCCTCGCGCTCGCCGCGCTGGTGCCCGCCGCCCTGACCGGGCTGCTCTGGTACCTGTCGCAGCGCACCTGGAGCGCGTACGAGTCCCAGACACCGCTGCCCCACCAGGACGACCCGGAGGAGGAGATCGGGCGCACCGCTCTTGGCAGGCCCGGCTTCTGGTACGGGCGCCGCCTGGTGGCCCGCCTGCGGGCCGCGCACACCGCCGCGGGTTTCCTCACGGTGGCCGCCGCGGTCGGCACATCGGCCGCGCGCCACGACCGGCGGTCCGGCGGACCCGCGCTGCTCGACACCCTGGGCTGGATCCTCGACGTGACGCTCGTCCTGGGAGGGGTCGTCGTCGTCCTGGTGGTCTGGCGCAGGGGCCGCAGCGAGAACAAGCTCGACCGGCATCTGGACGAGAAGCTGATCCGCCGGCTGCCCCTTGGCGCGCTCACACTGCTCGTCCTGACGCTCCTGTACGCCGGGTGGTCACGCCCCGAGTGGACCTCCGAGGGCAGGCTGCCGGGCAACGCGACCTTCGGCGGCATCGCCCTGGTCCAGGGGCTCCTGGTCATCGCCCTCGCGGTGGTCGCCCGCATCCTCTACCGCACGGCCCCCGACCCCCGCACCGCCCTGCGCGGCTTCGCCGGACCCGCCGTCGCCATGCTGTCCTGCGCGCTCGGCGGCGTGATGTCCGGAGGCGGCGCCCAGCGTGTCGCCGACTGGCTCGACGGCTCGGGCGAGCCCGGCTCGGGCGGCACCATCGACGGCCCGCCCGTGCTCCTTACCTGGCAGGCCTCCGTGATCCCGCCCCTCCTGGTGGTCGTCGCGGCGCTCTGCGGCTGGCTCGGCGTGCGCACCTGGCGGCGGGCCCGCCGCGACCGGCCGAACATCCCGAGCGAGTACCCGGGCGAGCAGAAGGACACGGCCCGCAGCCGCCGCATCGCGAGCACGCGCGCGCGTGCCGCCCTCACCGACCGTGCCCCGCTCCTCGTGGGCATCACCTCGGCGGTGACACTGCTGCTCGGAGCGGGGGCGCTCGTCGGCGCCTGGGTGAGCGAGGAGGTACCGAGCGAGGCCGCGCAGGGGCTGCCCCTCTTCTTCGAAGGGGCGGCCGAGACCTCGCAGGCGCTCGGCTCCTGGCTGATCGGCTTCGGTTTCATACTGTTCGTGACCTGGGGCCGCCGCGCCTACCGCGACCCCTCCGCGCGCCGCACCATCGGCATCCTGTGGGACGTCGGCACGTTCTGGCCCCGCGCCGCCCACCCCTTCGCGCCCCCCTGCTACGCCGAGCGGGCCGTCCCCGACCTCACCTGGCGCATGCACACCTGGACCCGCGCGACGCGCGCCACGGGCGGCAGGCTCGTCATCTCCGGCCACTCGCAGGGCAGCGTCCTGGCCGCCGCGGCCGCCTGGCAGCTGTGGCCCTCCGTCCGCAAGAGGGTCGCCCTCCTCACGTACGGCTCACCTCTGGAGCGCCTCTACGGACGCTGGTTCCCCGCCCACTTCGGCCCGGCCGCCCTCAGCTCGCTGCACCGCGAGGTCGACTGCTGGCGCAACCTGCACCGCCCCACCGACCCGATCGGCGGCCCCGTCCGGGTAATCCCCGACGGCGACGGACCGCAGGTCGACCGCGACGCGCTCAAGGACCCCCTGGTCTACGGACGCACGGAGGAACACCCGCTGCCCGCACCGATCCTGGGCCACGGGGACTACCAGGCTGACCCGGCCTTCGCCGAGGAGCGCGCCCGGCTGCTCGCCCGGCTCAAGCCCGCCGTGCCCGCACCGCGCCCGCAGTCGGTGGAGCCCGCCGAGCCCGCCGTGACGGTCACGGCAGTTCCGGCAGATCCTCCGGATACAGCAGGGTGAGGTCGTCCGTGCTCGGCTCATCGAACTGGGCGACCCGCCCCGCGTGCCGCTCCACCATCGCCTCGAACGTCTGGCGCGCGGTGCGGCCGTTGCCGAACGCGGGACCCTTCGGAAGCGCCGTGAAGTACTTCAGGAGGGCCTCGCCCGTCCCCGTGTCGAGGCGGTACTCGTGCTCATCGGCCTGCTGCTCGACGATCCGCAGCAGCTCCTCGGGGGCGTAGTCGCCGAAGGTGATGGTGCGTGAGAAGCGGGACGCCACACCGGGGTTGACCGAAAGGAAACGCTTCATCTCCGCCGTATAGCCCGCGACGATCACCACCACCGCCTCGCGGTGGTCCTCCATCAGCTTCACAAGGGTGTCGATGGCCTCCCGGCCGAAGTCACGCCCGGAGTCCTCGGGCGAGAGCGCGTACGCCTCGTCGATGAACAGCACACCGCCGCGTGCCCGGTCGAACGCCTCCTGGGTACGGATCGCCGTCGACCCGATGTGCTCGCCCACCAGGTCGACTCGCGACACCTCGACCAGATGCCCGCTCTGCAGGACGCCGAGCGATGCCAGGATCTCGCCGTAAAGCCGTGCCACGGTCGTCTTGCCGGTGCCGGGGGAGCCGGTGAACACCAGATGGCGGCGCGCGGAGGCGGCCTTGAGCCCCGCCAGCTGTCTGCGCCGCCCGACCTCGATCATGTCGGTGAGGGCGCGCACCTCGCGCTTGACGCTGTCCAGGCCGACCAGCTTGTCGAGTTCGCCGAGCACGTCCTTTGACGAGCGCGACGGCGGCTCGGGGGTCGTGGTCGTCGCGGGCGCCAGATCCGTGCGCTGCCCGGGAATCGCGCCGAGCAGCCCCACGGACTGCGTGGCCGTCTGCGGGGCGGACTCCTTCGCCGCGGATGTCGTGGACGCCGTGGTCCGCGCCCCGCCGCTCTCGTCGCTGGTGCAGTCCTCGACGAGCGGGCCGTCCTCGGCGAACTCGAAGCCGCCGCGCGCGCACCGCTCCGTACGGCACTTCTTCAGTGTCGTACGGCATCCGTCGATGACGTGGAAGCCGTAGCCGCCGCTGTCCGTCACGCGGCAGCCGTGCAGGCTGCCGCGGCCACCCGCCGAGACGTAGAAACCCGCCTCCGCGGGTGAAGTGACCGTGCAGCGCTCGATGGTGGGGTCGGCGCCCTTGGTGACGATGACGCCCGTCTGCACGCCGTCGATCGTGCAGTTGGCCAGGGTGCCGCCGCTGCCGTGGTCGCGGAACCACGCGCCGGTGGCGGCCTCGCGGATGCGGCAGTCGTCCAGCTGCGCCGTCGCGCCGTCGCTCACGGACACCGCCGTGTTGCGCACCTGCGAGAGATCGCTGTCGACGACGTCGGCGCGCGAACCGCGGTCAAGGACGAACAGCGCGTCCGGCACGTCGTGCACCCTGCAGGACTCCAGGACGACCGTCGCTCCGTCGCTGACCCACACCGCGGGGTAGTCGCCCGTGCTGTCGTGGATCTCGCACTGGTTGGCGTCCACGCGCGTGCCCGGGTCCCACACCGAAAGGCCGTTGCGCCCGAACTGGCGCACGGTGGAACGCGTCAGGGTGAGGACCGAGCGGGAACGCAGGTCGATCGCGTTCTCCGGGATGTCGTGGATCCGGCAGTCGGCGAGCGTGAGCACGGCGTCCGTGTCGAGCGTGACGCCGTCCGATGTCGTGCGGTGCACGTCGCAGTCCGTCAGATGCGCCACCGCCCGCCCGGTGATCTGCACGCCGGAGCCCTTGACCTCGTACACCTCGCAGCCGATCGCCTCGAGCCCCGAGTGCTCACCGGTCACCGAGAGCCCCGCGCCGGACGCGTGGTGCACCCGGCAGCGCTCGAGACGGGGGTGCGCGCCGCCGCGTACGGCGATGCCCGACTGCCCGGCCGAGACGACCTCGCACTCCTCGAAGACACCGCCCCCGCCGTCGAGCACGGCGATACCGATGCCGCCGGGGTTGTCGACCGTGCAGCGCCGCGCCGTCGGGCGCGCGCCGCCGCGCACCTCGATGCCGGCCGCGGAACGCGTCACCACGCGTACGTCGATGAGTTCGGGCGCACCGTCCTCGACCAGGAGCGCCGGCGCGGCCGAGTCCTGCCCCTCGACATGCAGGTCCTGCACCACGGCGGACGACCGGACGGTGAGCGGCACCCCGTCCGAGGGCGCGATGCGCACGGAGCCGGGGGAGCCCTCGGGTCCGCGCAGCGTCACCGCCCGCTGGACGACGAGGTTCTCGCGGTACGTGCCGGGGGCGATGGTGAGGACGTCCCCGTCGCTCGCGGCCTCCAAGGCGGCAGCGAGCGATGCGTACTCACCCGTGCGGCGCCGCCACCGCGATGTGCCGGTGTGCGTCACCTGGACCGTGCCCTGTGCCATGGAGTTGCTCTGCCCCCACCTTGTCGTACGCGGGACCTCACGACCCTCGCGCAAGGTGCCGAAGAGTTCGGCCGGTCCACCGTAGCGCGCGCGGCGAGGGCGAGTTGACCCGATCGCCAGGCTCTCACCTGGTCATCGCCGGTCTCTCACCGGCCTCAGGAACCCCTTCGGCGTCTCAGGAGCCGGTGCCGGTCCGTCCCCAGTCCGGACCCGCCTTGTCCCAGGCCTGGTCCCAGCGTTCGTAGCGGCGCAGCACGATCCGCCAGACGACGAGTCGCCTCGCCCCTTCGACGAGTCCGGCGACCGCCGCCGCGGCGCCGAATCCGGCCAGGGCCGCATGCGTGGTCGCGGTCGCGTCGTCCAGCGGGCGGCCGACCACCTGGCCGTGCTCGTCCGTCCAGAGCCGGAAGCGGTCGCCCGGATCGGGGGACCGGAGGTCGGCGAGCACCGTGCCGGAGTGTGCCGTGCCGTCCGGCGCGATCCAATCGGCGAGCACACGGCTGTGCCTGTCACGCGCGGACGACGTCTCGGGATCGGGGTCGACCGGAGGTCTCGAGACCTTCTTGACCACCGTGCCGGTGACTTCGTGACGCACCTCGCGCTGTTCTCGCACCGACTGCAGCAGGGCGTCCTGCGAGAGGCCCCCGATCGCGAAGCCGGCCAGCGGCGCCGCGACGACGATGAGCAGCACGGCCGCGCAGGCCACCCAGGCTTCGAGGAGGTCGGTCTTCCGGCGCAGCGGATTGTGCCGCCAGCGCCAGAGTCCGACGAGTGCTCGCACAGTCCTGCACCCCCTTCCGCGTCCGTCTTAACCGCGAACGGCACGGCCCACGCGTCGGCGGGATGAAGAGAGAGGGAAATCACCCTTCTCATCCACGCTCAACGACCGTGCCCCGTCTCCGAGTTCCCTCGCCGGGGACCTTCAATCGAGGACGGTGAACGGGTCACCGATCCGGATGGATCCGGTCGATTCCGGCACCAGATTCTGGCCGAAGACCAACTGGTCCCCGAAGCGGCGGTGCTTGGCGAGCGTCCGCAGCGGCTCCTTGCCGCGCTCCGCGCTGCGCTGGTCGGTGGTGGTCACGACGCAGCGACCGCACTTCTTGGCGACCCGGAAGGTGACGTCGCCGATCGCGACGCGCGACCAGTCGTCCTCGGCCCAGGGCGCGGTCCCGTCCACGACCACGTTCGGCCGGAAACGGTTCATGGGGAGCGGCCCCTCGTCGGAGTGATCGCCCTGCGCGATGAGCGAGTTCAGGGCGTCGAGGGAGGAGAGCGTGGTCAGCAGCAGCGGATACCCGTCGGCGAAGGAGACGGTCTCGCCGTCCTTGGCGTACGCGGGATCGATGGGCCGCCGGGTCGCGGGGTCGTCGAGGTGGACGAGCCGGACGTCCGTGTCGAGGTAGGCGCTGAACCAGGTGTGTGCCGCCGCGTCGGCGGGCACCGCCTCGACCTTGTCCTTCCAGATCTCCACCGTGACGGTCTCGCCGGAGGGCGGCACGGCGGCCGTCAGCGGCTCCATGCCGGGCGCGGACGTGCGTATGCCGCCGCCGGGCAAGAGCTCGGCGGCGGCCAACGCGAGCCTCGGATGTGGCCGTTGCGTGATGATCCGTCCGTCGCTGTCCACCAGGACCCACCGTCGGTCACCCGCGAGTCCCCAGGGCTCGACGACGGCCTCACGCGGAGCGTGTCCCCCGACCGCCTTGAGCGGGTAGTAGTGGATCGAGTGCAGCGCTGGATTCGGCATGCGGCCATCCTGCCAGCAGCCACTGACAGGGACGCATGCGGGCGAATCAGTAGCCGCGGTAGGGGCGGTTGTACGGATCCTCGTACGTCGCCGGGGCGGGGCGGGGTGCCGCGGGGCGCATGGCCTCGTAGCCCGTTCCGGCCGGGGGACGCTGTTGCTGTTGCTGCGGGCCCGGGTATCCGCGCGGCGCCGAAGGCTGCTGCGGGATGTACGGCGCGGGCGCCTGTTGCAGCGGCGCGTGCTGCTGCTGGGCGTAGCCGTACGCGGGGTTGTGGTGGGACGGGGCCGCCGGCAGAGCGGGCAGGGCTGCTACCGGGAGCGCGGGCAGGTGACTGCCCGTGTCGTACGCGGAGGGGACCCGGATCGGGGCGATCTGAGGAGTACCCCGCTCGGCGACAAGGGAGTCGTAGATCGGAGTGTCCGGGAAGGACGGCGCGGAGTAGTAACCGCCGCCATAGGTGGAGCGGGGGGAGGTCATGACACATAAGTTAAGCCCTTGATGTGCTGGTTGGGGAGACCGATAAGAGGGTTGTTTTACGTGTCGGTAGTGACTCGGCATCCCCAATGCGAGCGAACTTAGGAAAAATCGGTCGCAGAGCGGCGTACGGATCGTGTAAAAGCCAAGCTCCGTACGGGTTACCGGCGGTTGACGCAAGGTTGACGGGAAGGCTGTGCGGCGGGGTGTCGGCGGTGGGCGTGGGCCTCTCAGGGGTCCGGGTAATAGGTTGGTCATGAACGGGACGGCAGCTTGGCCGGACGTGGCGACTTGCGATGGGGGCGGACATGACAATGCCTAAAGGATCGAATGTTCCTGTGCCGGCACCTGCCGTGCGCGTCGAATTGGGGTGGACTTCAGGAGCAGGGGTGCCGGACGCCGACGCGTCGGCACTGCTGCTCGCCTCTTCAGGAAAGGTCCGCTCGGACGACGACTTCGTCTTCTACAACCAGGCGGTCCACTCCTCCGGCGCCGTGCGCCACGAGGGCAAGAAGACCGACGGCGGCCGGGTGAGCGACGCGCTCGTGGTGGACCTCGCGCGCGTGGAGCCCGCCATCGAGACCGTGGTGCTCGCCGCGTCGACGGACGGCGGCACCTTCGGCCAGGTCCCCGGCCTCTTCATCCGGGTCGTCGACGCGGCGAACGGCGCCGAGATCGCGCGCTACGACAGCGAGGACGCGACCGTGGAGACGGCGTTCGTCCTCGGGGAGCTCTACCGGCGCCAGGGCGCGTGGAAGTTCCGTGCCGTCGGACAGGGCTACGGCAGCGGACTCCAGGGTCTGGCCACGGACTACGGGATCTCGGTGGACGAGCCGCAGCAGGCGCCGCCCCCGGCCGCCCCGGCCGCGGTGCAGTCCCCCGTGGCCCCGGCGGCTCCGGTGACTCCGGGGGCCCCTGCCCAGGCCCCG
>NZ_BAAAUG010000087.1:0-43638 GCF_039533825.1 Streptomyces rectiviolaceus | reverse complement strand
GCGGTCGCCTGCCGCGCGGGCGGTGCCGCGGGCCGGGCGGGCCGGGGCCGCGGGGAGTTGGCCCTTCAGGGGGCCCCATTCGTTCGGGTCGGGTACACCGGGAGGCAGCATCTGGCGGCGCTTGGGCCCGCCGTGCTCCGACTCCCCCGGCTCCTTCGCGCCGGGCCACGCCTTCGCGACCCGGGCCGCCAGGACGAAGTCCTTGCGCAGGGGGTGGCCTTCGAAGGTGTCCGGCAGGAGCAGCGGCACCAGGTGCGGGTGGCCTGCGAAGTCGACGCCGAACATCTCGTGCGTCTCGCGCTCGTGCCACGCCGCGCCCGCGTAGACGTCGACCGCGGTCGGCAGGACCGGGGCGTCGTGCGGGACGGTCGTACGGATGAGGAGGCGACGTACCGGAGAGAGGGCGACGACGTGGGCCGAGACGAAAAAGCCCGTGCCCGGCTCGTCGACAGCGCTCAGCCAGTCGAAGTAGGTGCAGGTCAGGGTCGTGCGCGCGGTTTCGAGCGCCGCGATCCAGGAGCTCGGCGGGACGTCGACCGTCAACAGGTCGTACGACTCGTCGGCCGTGGCCTCCGCGCCGAAGAGCTCCTCGACAGGGCTCGGCAGCCAGCCGGTCATGCCTTCCCCTCCCCCGGCGTCGAGGCACCCGGCACCACCGGCGGCTTCACGAGTCCGCTCTGGAGAGCCGCCGTCGAAGGCCGGTTGCCACCGCCGGCCCCACCGCCGTTGCCCTTGCCATAGCCGTACCGCTCGCCCAGCGACTCCGCCGCGATCTTCTCCTGGAGCTTGAGGATGCCCTGGAGGAGCGCTTCGGGACGGGGCGGGCAGCCGGGTACGTACACATCGACCGGAATGATCTGGTCGACGCCCTTGGTCACCGCGTACGAATCCCAGTACGGGCCGCCGCAGTTGGAGCAGGCGCCGAAGGAGATGACGTACTTCGGCTCGGGCATCTGCTCGTACAGGCGCTTCACGGCAGGGGCCATCTTGTCCGTCACCGTGCCCGACACCACCATCAGGTCGGCCTGGCGCGGGCCGGGCGCGAACGGGATCACGCCGAGCCTGATGAAGTCGTGCCGGGCCATGGAGGCGGCGATGAACTCGATGGCGCAACAGGCGAGGCCGAAGTTGAAGACCCACAACGAGTACCGGCGGCCCCAGTTGAGGACCACCTTCATCGGCTCGGGTGCCAGGCGCGAGAGCACGCCAAGCTTCTGCGGCTCGGGCGTGGGGAGCAGTGTCGGCTCGGGCAGGAGCACGGGCTCCGGGGTCACGTCCATGTCGGGCTCCGGGGTCACGTCCATGTGAGGACGCCCTTCTTGTATGCGTACAGCAGGCCCACGGTCAGGAAACCGAGGAAGATGAACATCTCCACCAGCGTCGTCGCACCGTAGCCGGGCGCGGCGAAAACCGTCGCCCATGGAAAGAGGAAGATCGAGTCGACGGCGAAGATGACGTAGAGGAACGCGTAGACGTAGTAGCGGACCTGGGTGTGGGCCCAGCCCTCGCCGACCGGGTCGACGCCGCACTCGTACGTCAGGAGCTTCTCGGGTGTCGGCACTACGGGGCGCAGCAGCCGCCCCGCGCCGAAGGCGACAGCGACGAACAGCACGCCGACCACGGCGAGCAGTCCGACGACGGAGTACGACTGGTAGTAGCTCGCCGCGACGTTCGTCACGTGCACGTCAGCCCCTCACTCCCTGATACTTCCTGACCGCCCTCTGGCACAGACACGGATCACTGGTCACCGATCACTGGCCACTGATCACTGTTCGACGATCTGTACGCACGGGAGTCTAGGGCCTGCTAAAGGCGAGGTAAGCAGAGCGTCACGCATCGGCAAGGACTGATCGCTCGTGATGTGGCACCGCCGGGGACAGGACGGGTGGGGTTATCCCCCGGGTGTCCGGGCGGTCCTCCTCATGGCATCGCGGCGTCGAGCCGTGCACCCTAGCGCTTATGACCGCACGCGCCATGTCCTCGTCCACGTCCCCGCCGCCGCCCGCGCGCTTCGCCGCGTACGACCGGCAGACCTGGAAGGAGATCGCGCACCTCCTCGCCAACCTCCCGCTCGGCGTGGCCGGTTTCGTCTACGTGGTCGTGACCCTCGCGGCCGGCGGCGGCCTCGCCGTGACGGTCATCGGCCTGCCGCTGCTCGCCGGCGCGCTGCTCGGCGCGCGGCTGATCGGCAAGTCGGAGCGGGCCCGGGCACGGAAGCTGCTCGGGTTGCGGATCGACGAGCCGAGTCCGATGCCGAAGCAGCGCGGGCACGGCTTCTTCAGCTGGCTGTGGTCGAGCCTGAAGGATCCGGTCGGCTGGCGCACGATGCTGTACTCGTTCATGCGGCTGCCCTGGGGCGTGGTGACGTTCACCGTCAGCCTGGTCGGGCTCTTCGTGCTGTGGCCCGTGCTCCCCTACATCGTGCGCGGACTGACCAACGCCGACCGCGCGATGGTGCGCGGGCTGCTCTCGCCCTCCGACGAACTGGAGCGGCGCATCGTCGAGTTGGAGTCGGACCGCGGTGTCGTCGTCGACACGGCTGCGGCCGACCTGCGCCGCATCGAGCGCGACCTGCACGACGGGGCACAGGCCCGCCTGGTCGCGCTCGCCATGGGGCTCGGTCTGGCCAAGGAGAAGCTCCTGGAGGGCCAGGCCGACGACACGGTGGCGGCGATGGTCGACGAGGCGCACGGCGAGGTGAAGCTCGCCCTCCAGGAGCTGCGCGACCTCGCCCGTGGCATCCACCCGGCGGTCCTCACCGACCGCGGTCTGGACGCGGCGCTTTCCTCGCTCGCCGCCCGGTGCACGGTCCCGGTGAAGGTGACCGCCGATCTGCCGTCGCGCCCGGCCGCGGCGATCGAGGGCAGCGCGTACTTCACCGTCTCCGAGCTGCTGCAGAACGTCAGCAAGCACAGCGGGGCGCGTACGGCGTCCGTGGAGGTGTGGCGCACCGACCAGCGGCTGCTCATCCAGGTCTGGGACGACGGCAGGGGCGGCGCGAGCCTGGACGGGGGCACGGGCATGGCGGGGCTCGCGGACCGGCTCGGCGCGGTCGACGGTCTGTTCGTGATCGATTCCCCGGAGGGCGGGCCCACGACGATCACCGCGGAGCTGCCGTGGCGGGACCGGGACCGCGATGCCCGCGGGTGATGCCCGCGCCGCGCAGGGACGACGCCCGGGGTCGGGACAGCCCTCGGGGTAGGGAAAACCCCCGGTCCAAGACACCTACGCACCACATGGTCCCGATCACGCCCGGCCAGCAGTCTTGAGGTACGACGCCGAACCCACACGGCAGGTACGACGCCGAACCCGCACGGCGGGTACGACGCCGACGCAGCCCACGACCGGGCGGACCGAGCAGAAACGGACGACACCGATGGCCACGGAGTACGGACAGGAGTACGGGCGCATGAACCGTTCGGAGTTCCGGGGATCCGACCTCGATGAGCGGCGGCCTCGTATCCCCGCCGGGCTGCGCGCGCCGATCGAGGCCCGCGCCTGGAAGGAATTCGGCTATGTGCTGCTGAGCCTGCCGATCAGCATCGTCACGTTCGTGTTCGCCGTCACGATGCTGTCGCTCGGCGCCGGCCTGCTGATCACGTTCATCGGCATCCCGGTGCTCGCCGCCGGGCTCGCCGCCTGCCGTGGCTTCGGCTCCCTGGAGCGGGTGCGGGCACGCGCGCTGCTCGGCGTGGACGTCGCGAACCCGGAGCCGCTGCGGCCCAAGAACGGCGGCGGCGCGATGGCGTGGATGGGCGCCGTGATCAAGAGCGGTGTCTCCTGGCGGCACGTCCTCTACTCCATCCTCCACATGCCGTGGGCGGTCTTCTCCTTCACCGTGTCGGTGGCCTTCTGGACCTACGGCTGGATGATGCTCACGTACCCGCTGTGGCAGTGGCTCTTCCCGATGTACGGGGGCCAGGGCGGCATCCAGCTCTACGGCGACGACAACCACCGCATCTACCTGGACAACCCCTTCGAGATCGGCGCCACCGCCCTCACCGGCCTGCTGATCACCCTCGCCACCCCCTGGATCATCCGGGCCCTGACCACCGTCGACCGCGTCATGGTCGTCGGCCTGCTCGGCCCGTCGAGCCTGGCGACCCGCGTCGTCGAGCTGGAGTCGGACCGCGGTGTCGTCGTCGACACGGCGGCGGCCGACCTGCGCCGCATCGAGCGCGACCTGCACGACGGGGCACAGGCCCGCCTGGTCGCGCTCGCCATGGACCTGGGCCTGGCCAAGGAGAAGCTGACGGAGGACCCCGAGGCCGCGGCGCGCATGGTGGGCGAGGCGCACGGCGAGGTGAAGGTCGCCCTCCAGGAGCTGCGCGACCTGGCCCGCGGCATCCACCCGGCGGTCCTCACCGACCGCGGCCTGGACGCGGCGCTTTCCTCGCTCGCCGCCCGGTGCACGGTCCCTGTCCAGGTCGATGTGGACCTGCCCGCGCGTCCCGCCGCCGCGATCGAGGGCATCGCGTACTTCACCGTCTCCGAGCTCCTGCAGAACATCAGCAAGCACGCGCGGGCGACCCGTGGCTCGGTCGACGTCTGGCAGGTCGAGGACCGGCTGATGCTGCAGGTCTCCGACGACGGGGCGGGGG
Organism: Streptomyces rectiviolaceus; assembly: GCF_039533825.1. Classification (NCBI taxonomy): domain Bacteria; kingdom Bacillati; phylum Actinomycetota; class Actinomycetes; order Kitasatosporales; family Streptomycetaceae; genus Streptomyces; species Streptomyces rectiviolaceus. The sequence goes on along the minus strand of NZ_BAAAUG010000087.1, from coordinate 39,037 downwards.
GCGCGGATGTGACCAGTGGCTCCGGTCTCGCGGGGCTCGCCGAGCGGCTCGACGCGGTCGACGGGATCCTGGTCGTGGATTCGCCCGTGGGCGGGCCCACGACCGTGACGGCGGAGCTGCCCTGGCGGGCGTAGCCGCGGAACTTGTTCCGCTCACCCACCCGATCGTTGCCCTCACCCACCCGATCGCCCGCAGCACGGGCGGTCGGGTGGGTTCTGCCGTGCCCCGCCATGAGCGAACACGGGCAAGCGGTTGTCCGTGAACGCCGTAACGCCCCTTCGTAGGCGCGATACTGAGGTGCCGGGGGACAGACCAGAACCGAATATGCCGGGGGGCCGTGGACGTGGAGGACAAAGTGCGGGTCGTCATCGCCGAGGATTCAGTGCTGCTGAGGGAGGGCCTGACCCGGTTGCTGACCGACCGCGGGCACGACGTCGTCGCGGGGGTGGGCGACGCGGACGCGCTGATCAAGACGGTCAACGAACTCTCCTCGACGGGCGCGCTGCCCGACGTGGTCGTCGCCGACGTGCGGATGCCGCCGACGCACACCGACGAGGGGGTGCGGGCCGCGGTCCATCTGCGCCACCAGTTCCCGGGCCTCGGGGTGCTCGTCCTCTCCCAGTACGTCGAGGAGCAGTACGCGACCGAGCTGCTCGCCGGATCCAGCCGTGGCGTCGGCTATCTGCTCAAGGACCGCGTCGCCGAGGTGCGCGAGTTCGTGGACGCGGTGGTGCGCGTCGCGCAGGGCGGCACCGCGCTCGACCCGGAGGTCGTGGCGCAGCTGCTCGGCCGCAGCCGCAAGCAGGATGTCCTCGCGGGGCTTACACCGCGCGAGCGCGAGGTACTCGGTCTGATGGCCGAGGGGCGGACGAACTCCGCGGTCGCCCGGCAGCTGGTGGTGAGCGACGGCGCGGTCGAGAAGCACGTCAGCAACATCTTCCTGAAGCTGGGGCTCTCCCAGAGTGACGGGGATCACCGGCGTGTGCTGGCGGTCCTCACCTATCTCAACTCCTAGCAATCTGACACCCTGTCAGGTATTTGGCACCCGCAGGAGCAACGGCAACAGCATGAGCGCGGAGAACAGTCCTAGAACCAAAGGATGAGTGGGGGCGTCTTCCATGACGGGCCGGGGGGCGAGGCAGACCATGACAAAACAGGGCATTGAAGCGTCTCAAAAGCGTGTCCGTCATGCGATCTACCCCAGGAAGGCGACCCTTACAGACGTAGGGTGGGCCTTGGGGAGGCCGGTCGCCCAGCCCTTCCCGCTCAGCCGCCCGAGGGAGGTCCAGTTCAGTGACCAGCCAGGTCAGTAGCCCAGCCGAGCAGGCCGATGGGACAGTCGTCGGAGAGCAGCGCAAGCCTGCTGGTGAGAAGGATGTACGCCGTCTGGACCGGGTGATCATCCGCTTCGCGGGTGACTCCGGTGACGGTATGCAGCTCACCGGTGACCGGTTCACTTCGGAGACGGCGTCCTTCGGGAACGACCTCTCGACACTCCCGAACTTTCCCGCCGAGATCCGTGCTCCTGCCGGGACCCTGCCGGGCGTCTCCTCCTTTCAGCTGCATTTCGCCGACCACGACATCCTCACGCCGGGTGACGCGCCGAACGTGCTGGTGGCGATGAACCCGGCGGCGTTGAAGGCGAACATCGCCGATGTGCCGCGGGGCGCGGAGATCATCGTCAACACGGACGAGTTCTCCAAACGGGCGATGGCCAAGGTCGGCTACGAGGTGTCGCCGCTGGAGGACGGCTCGATGGACGGCTACAGCGTGCATCCGGTGCCGTTGACGACGCTGACGGTCGAGGCGTTGAAGTCGCACGGCCTGTCGCGCAAGGACGCGGGGCGCAGCAAGAACATGTTCGCGCTGGGTCTGCTGTCGTGGATGTATCACCGGCCGACCGAGGGGACGGAGAAGTTCCTGCGGGCGAAGTTCGCGAAGAAGCCGGAGATCGCCGAGGCGAACATCACGGCCTTCCACGCGGGCTGGAATTTCGGGGAGACGACGGAGGACTTCGCGGTCTCCTACGAGGTCGCTCCCGCCTCCCACGCCTTCCCGACCGGCACCTACCGCAACATCTCGGGAAACCTGGCCCTCTCCTACGGCCTGATCGCCGCAGGTCAGCAAGCGGATCTGCCGCTCTACCTGGGTTCGTACCCGATCACTCCGGCCTCCGACATCCTGCACGAACTGTCCAGGCACAAGAACTTCGGGGTGCGCACCTTCCAGGCCGAGGACGAGATCGCGGGCATCGGCGCCGCCCTGGGCGCGGCCTTCGGCGGCTCCCTCGCGGTGACCACGACCTCCGGCCCCGGCGTGGCGCTGAAGTCGGAGACCATCGGGCTTGCGGTCTCGCTGGAACTGCCGCTGCTGGTGGTGGACATCCAGCGCGGCGGGCCCTCCACCGGACTTCCGACCAAGACCGAGCAGGCGGATCTGCTGCAGGCCATGTTCGGGCGCAACGGCGAGGCACCGGTGCCGATCGTGGCACCCAAGACACCGGCCGACTGCTTCGACGCCGCGATCGAGGCGGCCCGGATCGCGGTCACCTACCGCACTCCGGTGTTCCTGCTCTCCGACGGTTATCTGGCCAATGGCTCGGAGCCGTGGCGGATCCCCGACACCGATGAACTCCCGGACCTGCGCGTGCAGTTCGCCTCGGGCACCAACCACACCGAGGACGACGGCACCGAGGTGTTCTGGCCCTACAAGCGCGACCCGCAGACGCTGGCGCGTCCGTGGGCGATCCCCGGCACGCCCGGCCTCGAACACCGCATCGGCGGCATCGAGAAGCAGGACGGCACCGGCAACATCTCCTACGACCCCGCCAACCACGACTTCATGGTCCGCACCCGCCAGGCCAAGATCGACGGCATCCAAGTCCCCGACCTGGACGTCGACGACCCGGACGGCGACGCCAAGTTGCTCGTCCTGGGCTGGGGATCGACCTATGGCCCCATCACCGCTGCGGTACGCCGCCTGCGCGCGGCCGGCGAGAGCGTCGCGCAGGCTCATCTGCGCCACCTCAACCCCTTCCCCCGGAATCTGGGCGAGGCCCTGAAGCGTTACGACAAGGTGGTGATTCCCGAGATGAACCTCGGGCAGCTCGCCACACTGCTCCGCGCCAAGTACCTCGTGGACGCGGTCTCGTACAACCAGGTCAATGGAATGCCGTTCAAGGCCGAGCAGCTCGCCACGGCTCTCAAGGAGGCCATCAATGGCTGACACGAAGACCGAAGGCACCGGGAGCACGATCGAAGCGCTTTCTCTGGTGCCCAAGGCCGAGGCCAAGCAGTCCATGAAGGACTTCAAGTCCGATCAGGAGGTGCGTTGGTGCCCCGGCTGCGGTGACTACGCCGTCCTGGCGGCCGTGCAGGGCTTCATGCCCGAACTCGGCCTGGCCAAGGAGAACATCGTCTTCGTCTCGGGCATCGGCTGCAGCTCCCGCTTCCCGTACTACATGAACACCTACGGCATGCACTCCATCCACGGCCGCGCCCCCGCCATCGCCACCGGACTCGCCTCCAGCCGACGGGACTTGAGCGTCTGGGTCGTCACCGGCGACGGCGACGCCCTGTCCATCGGCGGCAACCACCTCATCCACGCCCTGCGCCGCAACGTCAACCTCAAGATCCTGCTGTTCAACAACCGGATCTACGGCCTCACCAAGGGCCAGTACAGCCCGACTTCGGAAGTCGGCAAGATCACTAAGTCGACGCCGATGGGCTCGCTGGACGCGCCCTTCAACCCGGTGTCGCTGGCGATCGGCGCCGAGGCCTCCTTCGTGGCCCGGACCGTCGACTCCGACCGCAAGCACCTCACCTCGGTGCTGCGCGAAGCCGCTGAGCACCCCGGCACCGCGCTGGTGGAGATCTACCAGAACTGCAACATCTTCAACGACGGCGCCTTCGAGGTGTTGAAGGACAAGCAGCAGGCCGAAGAAGCCGTCATCCGCCTGGAGCACGGACAGCCCATCCGCTTCGGAGCCGACGGCGCCAAGGGCGTCGTCCGCGACCCGCAGACCGGCGATCTCAAGGTTGTCCCGGTCACGCCGGAGACCGAGTCCCAGATCCTGGTCCACGACGCGCACTCGACGTCCCCGACGCTGGCCTTCGCGCTGTCCAGGCTGGCCGATCCCGACACGCTGCACCACACCCCCATCGGCGTCTTCCGCAACGTCGAACGCCCGGTCTACGACACGTTGATGTCCGACCAGCTCGACACCGCCATCGAGCAGAACGGCAAGGGCGACCTGGCCGCGCTGCTCGCGGGCGGCGACACCTGGACCGTCGTCGGCTAGCTCAACCCGCTTGTCCCGAGGCCCGGTTCTGATCCTTCAGGACCGGGCCTCGTCGTACACCTGACGCGCCTTCTGTACGTCCCCCAGGCGCCGCTCGGTCCACTCGGCGAGCGCCCGGACCTGCGCGCCGACCTCGCGCCCGAGATCGGTGAGTGAGTAGTCGACGCGCGGCGGAATGACCGGCTTGGCGTCGCGGTGCACGAGGCCGTCACGCTCCAGGGTCTGCAGGGTCTGCGTCAGCATCTTCTCGCTGACCCGGCCAAGAGCCCGGCGCAGCTCGCTGAAGCGGTACGAGCGCTCGTCCAGGGCGATCAGGACGAGCACGCCCCAGCGGCTCGTGACGTGTTCCAGGACGAGGCGCTGCGGGCACATCCCCTCGTCTCCGAGGTTCCAGTTACTTACTGCCATGCCCGTACCTTACTTCAAAGTGGGTACTTTCCAATAGTTAGCGCTAGACGTAGGCTCATCGTCAGAACCTCACCAAAGGGAGATCTCAGACATGAGCATCGTCGTCACCGGAGCCACCGGACACCTCGGCCGTCTCGTCATCGACGGGCTGCTCGACGCGCGGGTGCCCGCCGGGCAGATAGCCGCCGTCGTCCGCGACAAGGAGAAGGCCGCCGATCTGGCCGCGCGCGGCGTCGAGCTGCGGATCGCGGACTACAGCGCGCCCGAGACCCTCGCCGGCGTCTTCGCCGCGGGCGACAGGGTCCTGCTGATCTCCGGCAGCGAGGTCGGGCAGCGCGTGCCGCAGCACGCGGCGGTGATCGACGCCGCGCGTGCGGCGGGCGTCGCACTGCTCGCGTACACCGGCGTCCTCGGCGGACCCGACGCCGACTTCAGCCTCGCGGCCGAGCACAAGGAGACCGAGCGGCTCATCCTCGAATCCGGCCTGCCGCACACGTTCCTGCGCAACGGCTGGTACCACGAGAACTACACGGCCAACCTCGCGCCCGTCCTGGAGCACGGCGCCGTCGTCGCCTCCGCGGGCGAGGGCCGGATCGCCTCCGCCGCACGCGGCGACTACGCGGCTGCCGCGGTCGCCGTACTGACCGGCGACGGCCACGAGGGCAAGGCGTACGAGCTGAGCGGTGACGTCGCGTGGAGCCTCGCCGAGTACGCCGCCGAGATCGCCCGGCAGACCGGCAAGGACATCTCGTACGCGAACGTCCCCGCCGAGCAGAACCACGCGATCCTGACCGGCGCCGGTCTTCCCGAGCAGTTCGCCACGATCCTGGTCGACGTGGACTCGGCGATCGAGCGGGGTCTGCTCGCCGGTACGAGCGGTGATCTGGCCCGGCTCATCGGGCGGCCGACGACGCCTGTCGCCGACGCGATCTCGGCCGCGCTCAAGGGCTGACGCGGGCGAGACGGAGGTCATGACCGTTTTCGTGAGACGGGCATGACAGAGGGACGTCCGTGCCGATACCTTCTTGAGGGCAGCGTGGGGCTGCCGTGCACCAAGGAGGGGCCGTGGACGCTGCCGCAGCTGCAGCTGAGCAGTCGAAGGGCGAACAGCGCATAGGACTCCTGAACGGCTTCGCGGCCTACGGAATGTGGGGCCTCGTGCCCCTCTTCTGGCCCCTGCTCAAGCCGTCCGGGGCGGGCGAGATCCTCGCGCACCGCATGGCGTGGTCGCTCGTCGTGGTCGGCGTCGCGCTGCTTGCCGTGCGGCGCTGGGCCTGGGCGGGCGAGCTGATCCGGCAGCCGCGCAAGCTGGGTCTCGTGACGATCGCCTCGGCGGTCATCACGATCAACTGGGGCGTCTACATCTGGGCCGTGAACTCCGGCCACGTCGTGGAGGCCTCCCTCGGCTACTTCATCAACCCCCTGGTCACCATCGCGATGGGCGTCCTGCTCCTCGGCGAACGGCTGCGCCCCGTGCAGTGGGCGGCCGTCGCCGTCGGCCTCGCGGCGGTCCTCGTACTCGCCTTCGGGTACGGGCAGCCGCCGTGGATCTCGCTCTGCCTCGCCTTCTCCTTCGCCACGTACGGCCTGGTGAAGAAGAAGGTGGGCCTCAGCGGCCTGGAGTCGCTGGCCGCCGAGACCGCTATCCAGTTCCTGCCCGCGGTCGGGTTCCTGGTGTGGCTGAGTGCGCGGGGCGACGCCACGTTCGGCTCGGAGGGCGTCGGACACGCGGCTCTCCTTGCGGCGACCGGTGTGGTCACCGCCATTCCGCTGGTCTGCTTCGGCGCTGCCGCGATCCGGGTGCCGCTTTCCACCTTGGGGTTGCTGCAGTACCTCGCGCCCGTCTTCCAGTTCGTGCTCGGCATCCTGTACTTCCATGAGGCGATGCCGCCCGAGCGGTGGGCCGGGTTCGGGCTCGTGTGGCTGGCGTTGACGTTGCTGACCTGGGATGCGGTGCGCGGCGCGCGGCGTCATGCGGGTCGGCTAGCCGCTGCGCGGGAGGCTGCGGCGGCGTCGTCCTCCTCCTCCGCCGCGGGGCGGGAGACTGAGCCCGCGGCTTGACGCTGCCGCCTCTGCCGCTCTCGACTGCGGGTACTTCGTGGCTGGTCGCGCCGTTCCCCGCGCCCCTAACGGGGCGCCCTGTTTGCTTGCTTCTGCGGGTGCTTTGTGGCTGGGCGCGCCGTTCCTCGCGCCCCTTACGGGGCGCCCTGTTCGCTTGCTTCAGCGGGTGCCTTGTGGCTGGGCGCGCCGTTCCCCGCGCCCCTTACGGGGCGCCCCCGGTAGGGCACTCAGGCCCAGGCCCCCGCCGACGCCGCTGTCTTCGCGTATGTGCTGAAGTCACGCGGCTCCCGGCCCAGGACATCCCGTACGCCCGTCACCGGCGTCGCGTTGTGGCCTTCGGCCAGCCAGGCGAGGACGTTCGCGAGGGCCCGGGCCGTGTCGGCGGGGACGTCGGCTGCCGTCAGCTCGGCCACGTACGCGTCCGGCGTGATGTCCTCGAACCTCATCGGGCGCCCCGAACGCTCCGCAAGCTCCGCGACCGCGTCGGCGAAGGTCAGCGCGCGCGGCCCGGAGAGTTCGTAGACCCGGCCCGTGTGACCGTCCTCGGTGAGCAGCGCGGCGGCCACGTCCGCGATGTCGTCCACGTCGATGAACGGCTCCGGCACGTCGCCGACGGGCAGCGCGAGGCGGCCTTCGAGGAGGGGCGCGGCGAAGATGTCCTCGTCGAAGTTCTGCGAGAAGTTGTTGGGGCGGATGACCGTCCAGTCCACGCCCGCCTCGCGCACCACGCGCTCCGCCTCCGCCATGGACGGCTCGAAGGAGTCGCCGAACACCTCGACGCCCCGCCCTGACAGGACCACGAAGCGGCGTACGCCCGCCGCCGCGGCTTGGTCAACGAAGTCGGCGATCGGCTCCGGGTCGGGCGGGCCGACCAGGTAGAGGGCCGACACGCCCTCCAGGACCGGGCCCCAGGTGGCGCGGTCGGTCCAGTCGAAGCGGGTCTCGCCGGAGCGGGACGCCGCGCGCACGGTCCGGCCCTGGTCCCGCAGCCGGGCGACCACGCGGCGGCCCGTCTTGCCGGTCGCGCCGAGCACGAGGATGGTCGAATTCACTGTCTGCGCTGCCTGTGCCTTGTTTTCGGTCATGGGCACAGCCAATCGCGTGCGGAGCGAGGGAGACATGGGCGTTCGTCTCGCGCGGATGGGAGTCCGTCTACGGTGGCCACATGGACGCACTGGGGGATCTGCTGCGCGGCGTACGCGCGGACGGCGCGCTGTTCAACCGCGCGGTGCTGAGCGGGCCTTGGGAGTCGGAGCACAGCGAGGGGGCCGCGCTGACGCTGATCGCGGTGGTGGGCGGTGCGGCGCGGATCGCTGCCGGGTCGGGTGAGCCGCGCACCCTGCGGGAGGGGGACGCGGCCGTGGTCTGCACGACGGCCCCGTTCACGCTCCGCGCCACGGGGGGCGGCTCCGACGCGTGCGAACTCGTCACCGGCGCCTACCAGTTGGACAGTGCCGTGGGCCGGCGCCTGGTCAGCATGTTGCCGCCGCTCCTGGTCGTCCCCGCGGGCGAGGACTGCATGCCCATCCTGGAGTTGATCGCCGGGGAGGTGGCCGCGGACCGGCCGGGGCGCCAGTACGTGATGGACCGGATGCTCGACTGGATGCTGGCCTGCACCCTGCGTGAGTGGTTCGACCTGCCGGACGCCTGCCCGCCCGCCTGGTACCGCGCGCTCGGCGACGAGGTGGTCGGCCCTGCCCTGCACGCCATGCACGACGAACCGTCGCGGCCGTGGACGGTGGCATCGCTCGCCGCACGCGCCCAGGTGTCGCGCGCGGCGTTCGCCCGCAACTTCGCCGAGCTGGTCGGCAGGCCCCCGATGGCGTACCTCACCGAGTGGCGGATGACGCTCGCCGCCGAGCTGCTCGCGGAGCCGGGCGCGACGGTGGCGTCCGTGGCCGGGCAGGTCGGATACGCGGACGGGTTCAGCTTCAGCGACGCCTTCAAACGAATCCGAGGCATCGCCCCAACCGGCTACCGCGCCTCACTGACCACCGGTCGACCACCCTCCGCCTCACTCCGGGCGACGGGCTGACCGCCGTGGGACACGTCGGCCCCACCTCCTGCGGTTTCGGCGCAATCATCGCTACCTTCACCCAGAAGCGATCAGATATGCCCGAAAGTGACATGTCGAGCGATATGACGAGCGACATGACCTGACCGAATCCGGCAGGAGGTCGAGACCCCCCGTGGCCGTGACGACGCGTTTGAGTGGCCGCCTCCCGAGCCGTCTCTCCGGCCGCCTTTCCGGCCGTCTCCCGAGCCGTCTCTCCGCCCGCGACGACCTCCCCCTCCTCGCCGCCTGCGCCGCCTTCGCCCTCCTCTCCCTCACTCTCGTCCCGCTCACCCTCACCCTCGGCTGGGACGAGATCGTCTACGCGAGCCGCTTCCCGCCGTACGCGCCCGCCACCCCCTTCAGCGCTCCCCGCACCCGTGGCGTCCCGCTGCTCATCTCTCCGGTCGCGGCCTGGAGCGACTCGACCGTCCTGCTCAGGGTGTGGCTGACGCTGCTCTCGACCGCCGCCCTCTACCTCGGCTTCCGCCCCTGGCTGCGTGTCCTCGCGCACCGTCCCGCCGCCGTCGGCGTGGCCGCCGGGCTCTACGGAAGCCTCTGGTTCGCGCTGTTCTACGCGAACGCCGCGATGCCGAACCACTACACCGCCATGGGAATCACGGCCGCGGTCGGCCTCTTCCTCTCGGCGAGCCCCGGGCGCCTCGCCCACGCGGGGATCGCGGCGGGGCTCGCCGTCGCCGCCCTCATGCGCCCCAATGACGGTGCCGCCGTCGCCCTCCCGCTGCTCGTCGCCGCCCTGCTCGTGCCCGCCTGGCGGACGTGGGGGCGCGTCCTGGCCGTGGTCGGCGGCGTCGTGGCCGGGCTGCTGCCGTGGGTCGTCGAGGCGTACGTCCGTTTCGGCGGCGTACGCGAACGGCTCACCGCCGCGAGCGACGTGCAGGGTGGGCTGCGTCCCCTCGCCGCCATCGAGGCCCAGTTCACCGCGCTGGACGGCCCGTTGCTCTGCCGCCCGTGCGGCGCCGACCAGCTCAGGATCGTGGCCGCCGAGTGGTGGATCCTGCTGCCGCTGCTCGTGGCCGCCGGGCTGTGGGCCACGGGGAGGGCGAGCGGCGCCACAGGGCGGACCGAGCAGACCGAGCAGACCGAGCAGATGAAGCGGACCGAGGACGGGTTGGCCGACACCGCCCGGGAGGTGGCGACCCGCCGCGCGCTCTGGCTCGCCGTGGCCGTCGCGTCGGCCGCCGCCCTCCCCTATCTCCTCCTCGTCCCCTACGGCGCCCCCCGCTTCCTGCTCCCCACCCACGCCCTCCTCGCGATCCCCGCGGCCCTCGGTCTCCTCGCCCTCGCCGACCGGGCGAAGCGCGCCGTCACCGTCGCCATCGCCGCCCTCCTCGTCGCCCACCTGGCGGTCCAGCTCCCGCTCGCCTTCGGCAACGCCCATATCCAGGCGGGCGCCCGCGGCGACTGGGCCCGCATCACCGATGTCCTGTACGAGCACGGGGTCCGCGCCCCGTGTCTCCTGGAGGGCAACGCTTCGGTGATCCCCATCGCGTACGTCTCCGGATGCTCGGCCGCCCACCAGGGTGACCGGCGGCAGCCCGCCGCCCTGGTCCTGCGCGGGAAGGAACCCCCGCGCTGGGCCCGCGACTGGCGGCGCCACCCCGTGCCGGACACCTACGCCCCCGGCTGGACGGTGCTCGTACCGCCGACGACCGCCCTGCGGAACACGTCGACCGATATGCGCTCTTGACGCACGGTCAAGCTCACCCGCACCATCAGGCACGCCAATTCCGTTCGAGGTTCACGGAATTGGCGTACCCCCACGGTACGAACGACCCAAGAGAACGATCCAACAGAACACGGAGCCCCCCACATGAAGCTCTCCGTTCCCGGACGTGCCACGGCAGCCGCCGTCATAGCCGTCGCCAGACTCCTCACCACCAGCGCGATATCCTCCGCGGCCCCCTCCCCCACGGCGGCCGCCCCCGACATCCCCGTGGCCAACGTCCAGGCCCACCTCTCGCAGCTCCAGTCCATCGCCTCGTCCAACGGCGGCAACCGCGCCCACGGCAGCGCGGGCTACAAGGCCTCCGTCGACTACATGAAGGGCAAGCTGGACGAGGCCGGATTCACCACATCGCTCCAGGAGTTCACCTCCAACGGCAAGACCGGCTACAACCTGATCGCCGACTGGCCCGGCGGCGACGCCGACCAGGTCGTCATGGCGGGCTCGCACCTCGACAGCGTCGATTCGGGCCCCGGCATCAACGACAACGGCTCCGGTTCGGCCGCGATCCTGGAGACCGCGCTCACCGTGGCGCGCGAGCAGTACAAGCCCACCAAGCACCTGCGGTTCGCCTGGTGGGGCGCCGAGGAGCTGGGGCTCGTCGGCTCCTCGCACTACGTCGACAAGCTGCCCGCCGACGAGCGCTCGAAGATCAAGGACTACCTGAACTTCGACATGATCGGCTCCCCGAACCCGGGCTACTTCGTCTACGACGACGACCCCACGATCGAGAAGACCTTCAAGGACTTCTACGGCGGCCTCGACCTCGCCACGGAGCCCGACGAGGAGGGCGACGGCCGCTCGGACCACGCCCCGTTCAAGGACGCGGGCATTCCGGTCGGCGGACTGTTCAGCGGCGCCGACTACGAGAAGACCGCCGAGCAGGCCCAGAACTGGGGCGGCACGGCCGGTGAGCCGTTCGACAAGTGCTACCACTCCGCCTGCGACACGGAGTCGAACATCGACGGGGCCGCGCTCAACCACAACAGCGACGCCGTGGCGTACGCGGTGTGGGGGCTCTCCGCCTAGGGCTCGGCTCCAGTAACCCCTGGACGCGATTACCTGCGCGTGCATATAGTGCACACGCAGGTAATCAGCAGCCGCCTTGTGTATCCGGACTTATGTATCCGGCCTTATGTGTCCAGGGGGACCCCATGACCCGCAAGTTCCTTTTCGTGCTCGGCAGCGCCCGCCCCGAGGGCAACACGGAGATCCTGGCCCGCCGGGCCGCCGAACAGCTCCCGTCGGACGTCGAGCAGCGCTGGCTGAACCTCGCCGACCACCCGCTGCCCGACTTCGAGGACCTCCGCCACGACAGCGACTACGTCCGCCCGTCCGGCGACAGCGCCGCGACGCTGCTCGACGCGACCGTCGAGGCGACCGATATCGTGATCGCGTCGCCCCTGTACTGGTACTCGGTCTCGGCCACCACCAAGCGCTACCTCGACTACTGGTCGGGCTGGCTGCGCATTCCCGGCGTCGACTTCAAGGGCACGATGGCCGGGCGCACCCTGTGGGGCGTGACGGCACTGGCCGACGACGAGCCGGCCGTCGCCGATCCGCTCGTCGGCTCTCTGCGCAACTCCGCCGCGTACCTCGGGATGCGCTTCGGCGGCGTACTGCTCGGCAACGGCAGCAAGCCCGGCGACGTACTGAAGGACGAGCCGGCGCTCACCGAGGCCAAGACGTTCTTCGCACAGGAGCCGCAGATGGCGCGCTTCCCCTACGAGAGCTGAGGGAGCTGAGGGAGCTGAGGCCCGTTACGCCGTGATGTCCTTCGCCCCGAACCGCGCCCACGCCGCCGAGCCGAACAGGGCCGCGTACAGGCCCTGCAGGCCGAGGTTCTTGACCAGCTCGTCCCAGTAGACGGGCTCACGCATCAGGTCCGCGAAGGACAGCCAGTAGTGCGAGAAGAAGTACGGCTGGATGGCGTGCAGTTGGGGGATCTGGTCGAGGATCTGGATCGTGATGAGCAGACCGACGGTCGTCGCCATCGCCGCGATGCCGCTGCTGGTCAGCGTCGACACGAAGAGACCGAGCGCCGCCACACCGATCAGTGACGCGGCGACCACGAGGGCGATGAGCAGGGCGCGCAGCAGTCCTTCGCCGAAACCGATCCGGGTGCCGGAGATCGTGGTGACCTCGCCGAACGGGAAGAGCAACGCCCCGACGGCGAGCGCCGAGACGGCCACGACGAGCGTCGCGACCAGGCAGAACGTCATCGTCGTCGCGTACTTGGCGAGCAGCAGGCGCGTCCGTCCCGCCGGGGCGACCAGGAGATAGCGCAGCGTCCCCGCGCTCGACTCGCCCGCGATGGAGTCGCCCGCGACGACGCCGACCGCCATGGGCAGGAAGAAGGGGAGGGTCGCGGCGAGCGCGGTGAAGACCAGGAACAGGCCGTTGTTGGTGATCTGCGCGATGAACGCAGGGCCCCCCGCCTCGCCGCCCCCGCCCACCGTCGAGCCGTCGCTGGTCTCGATCTTGACGGCGACGCCCACGAGGATCGGCACGGCGGCCAGCACACCGAGCAGGGCGAGAGTGCGCCAGCGGCGGAAGGTGATGCCGAGCTCGCTGCGGAAGAGCCCGAAGGTCCAGATCCGCCGCACTTCGCGTACGTCGCCACTCTCTCGTACGTCGCTGACTTCCGTCACGTCGACGACCTCAGCCCGCGACATCGAACCCCTCCCCCGTCAGCGCCACGAACGCGTCCTCGAGCGAGGCCCGTTCAACGCCGAAGCCCCGTACGCGTACGCCCGCCCCGACCAGGGCGGCATTCAGTTCCGCGAGGTCCATGCCGGTCTCCGCGCCCGGTGGCTCGCCCGTCACGCGGTCCTCCGTCACGACGAGATCCGTCACGCCGAGCTCCTTCAGGACGCGGGCCGCGTCCCCCGTGTCCGGGGTCGTCACGACAAGGCGCCCCCGCGCGCCGGCGGCCAGTTCGGCGACCGGGCCCTGGGTGATCAGGCGGCCCTGGGCCATCACCGCGGCATGCGTGCAGACCTGCTCGATCTCGTCCAGGAGGTGCGAGGAGAGGAAGACGGTCGTGCCTTCCGATGCCAACTCCCTTATCAGAGCCCGGATTTCGCGCATTCCTTGCGGATCGAGGCCGTTGGTCGGCTCGTCGAGCACGAGGAGCCTGCGCGGCTGGAGCAGCGCGGCCGCCAGGCCGAGGCGCTGCTTCATGCCGAGCGAGTACGCCTTCGCCTTCTTGCCCGCGGCGGCCGTCAACCCCACGCGGTCCAGGGCCGATTCGGCGCGGGCACGGCGGGTGCGCGGGTCGGCGGTCGGGTCGGCGGCGTCGTACCGCAGGAGGTTGTCACGGCCGGAGAGGAAGCCGTAGAGGGCGGGGCCCTCGATGAGCGCGCCCACGTGCGGAAGCACGGAGCGCGTGTCGCGCGGCATGGGGCGGCCCAGGACCCTGGCCCGGCCGGACGTTGGCTCGATCAGGCCCATCAGCATCCGGATGGTGGTCGTCTTGCCCGAGCCGTTCGGCCCGAGGAACCCGAAGACGCTGCCCGCGGGGACGGTGAGGCTCAGCTGGTCCACGGCGAGCTGTTTGCCGTAGCGCTTGGTGAGCGTGTCGGTCTCGATCACACTCTCCGTCGCCATACCGCCGGTGCTGATGCTGGTGCTCGGCACCTTGCCCTCCCCGCTCGAAGTCGTGACGGCGGGTCCGAGGTACCTGCCCGGCACCTCGGACCCGCCGCTCAATCGTCCAGCCGCACCGCGCTAGTTGGCCGCGTTCGCCGCCTTCACCAGGGCGTCCTTGGTGACCGCGCCGGCATAGACCTTGCCGTCCTCGGTGATGAGGGCGTTGATCAGGCGTGTCTTGAAGACCGTGCCCGAGCCGAACTCGCCCGACACCTTGTCACCCAGCGAGTCGAGGAGCCGCTGCGCGTCACCGGAGCCGCCCGTCGGGAGGCCCTGGCCGCCCGGCATCTTCAGCTCGGCGATGGAGGTCCAGCCCTTGCCGATGACGTTCAGACCGTTCAGGTCCTCCTCGCCCTTGAACTCCTTGCCCTTGAACTCCTTGCCCTTGAACTCCTTGCCGCCGAACTCCTTGCCGCCGTCCTTGAAGCCGTGCTTCTCGGCCTTGGCGTCATCGCCCTGCGTGACCTTCGCGCCCTTGGGCGGCGTGAAGTCGAAGGTCGACGCGGCCGGCTTGCCGAAGTCGACCTTGGTGAAGCCCGCGTCGACGACCGCGCTGCCGCCGCCCGACGGAGTGAGCGTGAACTTCAGCGGCGTACCGGTCTTGGAGTCCACCGCGACCGTGATCTGGCCGACCGTCGAGCCGGACTGCTTGGGCTTGATGACCAGGCGGTAGGCGTCGCGGCCCGCGACCTGCGCGGTGCCGTCCACCTTCACCGACGTCGTGTCGTCGGCCGCCTTCAGTGCTTCCTCGGCCAGCTCCTTGGGCGTGGACGGGACGCCCTTGGGGAGGTCCTTGTCTCCGGAGTCCTCACCGGTGGCCTTGCCCGCGGACTTGGAGTGGTACGCCTCGTTCGACTTGCTGTCGTACGCCCACACGTCGTCGCCGTTGTGGATCAGGCTGTACTCGGCGGCGTCGTCAAGGACGGACAGCTTCTGCTTGTCGGGGCCGTCCGCGGCGACGCGCAGCGTGTGCGTGCCGGACGCCAGCTCCATCAGCTTGGACTGCGGGTCCGCGGCCGAGCCCTCGCCGTCCCCGCCCTTGCCCCCGCCGCCCGAGCCGCTGCCCGGAGCGAAGCCGCCGGCCAGGTCGCCGCCGAGGGACGGAAGGCCGAGGTCGGTGCTGATCTTCACGGTGCCCGAGAGCTGCTCCGTGTCCGACGCGGCGATCTTCTCGATGAGTTCCTGTGCGGTGACATCGGGCAGCTTGGGGTCGCCCGACGTCGCGAGCGCCGGGACGAGCCCGATGGTCGCCGCCGCCACCCCCGCCACCGCGACGGGGACTACATAGCGCGCCGCTTTGCGGCGGCCTGCGCGCAGTTCCCCGGTCTCACTGGTGTTCTGCTCCGGTTCGTACGGTGCCATTGTGTGCCCTACCTCCGTGGTCGGCGGCGGCCTTCCCAGTACGTGCGTGCGTCCACCCCGCGCCGCCATTCTCACCCGAATAGGTCAGGAGTGGTTGTTCTTGCTGCACCTTGCTGTTGTCTATACGACCAAATCGGCCAGCCAGAAGCGTCAGACCCCGGGAGCAACTCCACGTACTGCTGTGGGATGACACAGAGCGGCGGCGCCTCCCCCAACCAGTAGGGGAGACGCCGCCCAGTACTCAGGGGTCAGCGCTGCACGAACACGTAGTCCGCCTTGTACGGCACGCTCTTGATGGCACCGGGCTCACAGGAACCCGCTGGTGCGACCCCGCCCTCCGTGTTCAGGCGCAGGATCTCGGCGGTGCCGGCGAGCAGACCCCGAGGCTTGCCGGTCTGGGTTGCCGCCAGGTCGAGTTCGGGGATGTTCTTGTCGCCGTTCGGGGTCCTTGAGATCAGCTTGCCGGTGACCTGGCTGCGGTCGGGGGCGGTCCAGCGCGGGGTGCCCGAGTTGGGGGCGACGAAGTCGTGCGCGATGCGGGCACCGAGCCGGGCGCGCACGTCACGCTGGGCGAAGGCGAACTTGCCGGAGCCGTCATCGGCCTTCTTGCACTCGTAGATCTGCTTGCCCTTGATCACGGACGCCTGGAAGTTGGCCGCCGCGTTGCTGAAGTCGAAGTCCGTGGTCACCTTGTGGAGCTGGCCGCGGACGGCGCCGCCGGGGAACTCGGCGGTGTGCAGGTTGGCGTAGAAGCTGTTGGGGTTCGCCTTCAACTGCTCGAGCAGCGCCGCGTCGTCGACCTTGACCGTGCCGGTGACGCGCTTGCCCTTGCTCTTCCCCTCGGCCTTGCCCTTGCCCTTGTCCTTGCCCAGCAGCTTGGTGAAGTCGACCTTGACGCCGCCGTTGGTGCCCCTGGCGCCCTGGTGGATGTGGAGGGCGGTCGGCTTGCCGGTGCCGCGCCACTTGACGGTGACCGACACCTTGTCGCCCTTGACCTCGACGAACTCGAGCGCCCGGCCGTCCTTGTCGCCGACCGCGGGCCCGCCCTGCACCGGCACCTCGTTCGCGCCGTTCATGCTCGCCGCGAAGATGGCTCCGCCGCTGCTGCTACTGCCACTACCGCTACTACTGCGACTGCTGCCGCTGTCCGCGACGGCGGGCGGCGCCACCACCGCCAGGCCGCCCGCGGCGGCGACGGCCACACCCGCGGCGAGCAGGGCCCGGCGGCGGTTCGCGAAAGTGCCTGAGGTACCAAAAGTGCCCATGATCCGAAAGCTCCCCGTATCCGAACTGACGCCCCCTGCGTCAGCTTCTGGGCATGCATACGGAGAGAATCCGAGTCTGGACTCAATCCAATCCCATCCAGATGATGTGACCTGCATCACATCGGCATAGGATCGAGTGAAAGGGGACCCGGCACAGCCAAGAGAGAGCAAGAAAAAAGGGGGTCGTCATGCTCGCGACCCGATCAAGCAAACCCAGGCGCACCCGACGGGTCAGCGGTTACGTCGCGGCGGCAGCCGCCGTCCTCGCTCTCACCGCGTCCGGCTGCGGCGACAGCGGCGGTGACGACGGCGGAGACAGCGGCAAGACCGGCGGCGACACCAAGACCTCCGCGACGCTCACCGCCACCAAGGTCGACGAGGTCGGCACGGTCGTCACCGACAGCAAGGGGTACGTCCTCTACCGCTTCGACGAGGACACCGCGAAGCCGCCCAAGTCCACCTGCAACGACACCTGCGCCAAGGTCTGGCCGGCCACACCCGACCCCGGCAAGGTCACCGTCGAGGGCATCGACAAGAGCCTCGTCGGCACGGTCACCCGCGACGACGGCTCCAAGCAGCTCACCCTCGACGGCTGGCCGCTCTACACCTACGTCAAGGACGACGAGCCGCGGGAGGCGCAGGGCCAGGGCGTGGACGGCACTTGGTACGCCGTCACGCCGACCGGCGCGAAGGCGCAGAGCGCCACGGACCAGCCGGATGACGAGGACTCCGGAGGCACGGGGGGTTACGGCTACTGACAGCCGCAGCCGTCGGCTCTACTGACGCCTCGGGCCCGCTGACAGCCGCCCCGAGGCCGGTTCGGGCGCTCAGCCCGCCCGGTGCACCACCAGATCGCAGAGCTCGACGAGCGACATCTTCGCGTCGCAGTCACGCAGCGGCGCGAGCGTGTCCCGGGCCTCCTCCGCGAACCGCACGGTGTCCTTGCGGGCCTGCTCCAGGGCCGGGTGGACCCGCAGCCGCGCCAGCGCCTCGGCGTGCCGGGCATCGTCCGTCAGGTCCGAGTCGAGCAGCTCGCACAGGGCGATGTCGTCGGCGAGCCCGAGCTTCTCCACCCGCTCGCGCAGGCGCAGGACCGGAAGGGTGGGGATGCCTTCACGGAGGTCCGTGCCCGGCGTCTTGCCCGACTCGTGCGAGTCGGACGCGATGTCCAGTACGTCGTCGGCAAGCTGGAAGGCGACGCCGAGCCGCTCGCCGTACTGGGTCAGGACGTCCACGACGGTCTCGTCGGCGCCCGACATCATGGCGCCGAAACGACACGCCACGGCGACGAGCGAGCCGGTCTTGCCGCCGAGCACGTCGAGGTAGTGGTCGATCGGGTCGCGGCCCTCGGTCGGTCCCGCCGTCTCCAGGATCTGGCCGGTGACCAGGCGTTCGAACGCCTCCGCCTGGATGCGGACGGCGTCCGGGCCGAGGTCGGCCAGGATGTACGAGGCGCGGGCGAAGAGGAAGTCACCCGTGAGGACGGCGACGGAGTTGCCCCAGCGCTGGTTGGCGCTCTCCACTCCGCGGCGCACGTCGGCCTCGTCCATCACGTCGTCGTGGTAGAGGGTCGCGAGGTGCGTGAGCTCGACGACGACGGCGGAGGGTACGACGCCCGGCGCGTACGGATCGCCGAACTGCGAGGCGAGCATCACGAGGAGCGGCCTGAACCGCTTGCCGCCCGCGCGCACCAGATGCTGCGCGGCCTCCGTGATGAAGGGGACCCCGCTTTTGGTGGCGTCGAGCAGACCTTCCTCGACGGCCGCCAATCCGGCCTGGACATCGGCTTCGAGAGCCTGGTCCCGCACGCTGAGGCCGAAGGGCCCGACGACGGTCACGAGGGGTTCTCCTGTCTGCTGACGATCACAAGTCGGTCACTCGGTCGATCATCACTCGGTTCGATCTTTGCGTGATGATCGCGTCGATGACACGGTTTGTCGATGTGTCGCTGCCATCACTCAAGTCAGCGTATCCGGTCGCCTTTCGATCACAGTGGGCACCCGCCTGTGCAATGCCGCCCAGGCGGCGTGCGATCACCACCGGTATGTTCTTGATCAGCTGATACGACCCAGAAGGCCGCCTTGCCCCGCAGGCAACGAAAGCCCCATAAGCAACGGAACTACCGGGAGCACAACCTTTGTCCCGCACTGAGGCCGACACCGACCCGCCCGCGGAGCCGCCGACGGAGCCGCTGCCCGGCGACGACCACGCCTTCTTCGGGCAGCCGCGCGGGCTGCTCACCCTGTCGGGCCTCGAGGTCTGGGAGCGCTTCTCGTTCCTCGGCATGCAGGCCATCCTCGTCCTCTACTTCGCGGACTCCGTCGCCAACGACGGAATGGGCATGGATTCCGGAACCGCCGCCTCGGTGTCGGCGGCGTACGGAACGCTCGTCTATCTCGTCTCGGTGGCGGGCGGCTGGCTCGCCGACCGGATCCTCGGCTCGTACCGCGCGGTCCTGTGGGGCGGCATCCTCATCGCCTGCGGCCACTACTCGATGGCGGTCCCGACGGCCACGATGACCTGGGTCGGTCTCGGCCTGATCAGCGCGGGCACCGGCCTGCTCAAGCCGAACGTCGCCTCGATGGTCGGCAAGCTCTACCGCACCGACGACGACCGGCGCGACGCGGGCTTCGCGCTGTACTACATGGGCATCAACATCGGCGCCTTCGCGGGCCCGCTGATCACCGGCTGGCTCGGCGACCACAAGGGCTGGCACTGGGGCTTCTCGGCGGCCGCGATCGGCATGACCTTCGGCCTCATCCAGTACGTCCTGGGCCGTCGTCACCTCGCCGGACGCAAGGCGGCGGCCGAATACGCGCTGCCCAAGGACGCGATGCGCCGCGCGGTCGTCCTGATCGTCGTGGGCGTACTCGTGTTCGCCGCACTCGCGGGTCTGCTCGCCGGCATCGGCTGGCTGACGATGGACCGCTTCGTCGACCTGCTCACCCTGATCTCGGTGATCGCGCCGATCGTCTACTTCGTGGTGATGTTCCGCAGTCCGCGCGTGAGCAGCGAGGAACGCGGACGCCTGAAGCCGTACGTGGTCCTCTTCCTGGCCTCGGTGGTCTTCAACTTCATCCTCTTCCAGGCCTACTCGACGATGATCCTGCTGGCGTCGACGAACGCCGAGACCGCGATCTTCGGCTTCACCTTCCCCGCCAGCTGGTACGCCTCCGCGCTCGGCGCCTTCGAGGTCGCGCTCGCCCCCGTCGTCGCCGCGGTCTGGGCCCGGATGGGCCACAGCCAGCCGCACGCCTCCAACAAGATCGCCTTCGGCGTGATCCTGGGCGGCCTTTCGTTCCTGCTGATGGTCCTGCCGACCTCGGGGCACTCCGACGACACGTACAAGATGGCGGTCTGGTGGATCGTCGGCTCCTACCTGCTGCTCGGCCTCGGCGACATCCTCGTGGAGACCTCGGGCATGTCGGCCACGACGAAACTCGCCCCGAAGGCCTTCGCCAGCCAGACCATGGCCCTCTGGTTCCTCTCGCTCGCCCTGGCCAACGGCATCCAGGCGCAGATCGTGAAGCTGTACGGAGAAGTCTCCAACCCGGCGTACTTCGGCGTGAACGGCGCGATCGCGGTGGCCGCCGGTGTAGCCGTCGTCCTGCTCGCCCCGTGGCTCCGCCGCACCATGCACCCCGTCCACTGAGGACACTGAGGTTCCCGCCATGCAGATTCCCTCATCCTTCCCGTACGAGACCACCCGCGAGGACGTCCAAGTACCCCTCCCGGACGGGAC
The DNA here is from genome assembly GCF_039533825.1 of Streptomyces rectiviolaceus. Taxonomy (NCBI): domain Bacteria; kingdom Bacillati; phylum Actinomycetota; class Actinomycetes; order Kitasatosporales; family Streptomycetaceae; genus Streptomyces; species Streptomyces rectiviolaceus. The sequence continues at coordinate 18,448 of NZ_BAAAUG010000087.1, read as the reverse complement.
CAAGCTCTACGCGCGCATCTGGCGCCCGGTGACGGACGAACCCGTCCCCGCGCTCCTGGAGTACCTCCCCTACCGTCTGAGCGACTGGACGGCGCCGCGCGACTTCCAGCGCCACCCCTGGTACGCGGGCCACGGCTATGCCTCCGTGCGCGTGGACGTGCGGGGCCACGGCAACTCGGAGGGCATGCCGGGCGACGAGTACTCCCCGGTCGAGCTGGCCGACGGGGTGGAGGTCGTCAACTGGCTCGCCGAGCAGCCCTGGTGCTCCGGCAAGGTCGGCATGTTCGGCATCTCCTGGGGCGGCTTCAACTCCCTCCAGATCGCGGCCCTGGCGCCCGAGCCGCTCAAGGCGATCATCACGGTCTGCTCCGCGGACGACCGTTATGACAACGACGTGCACTACATGGGTGGTTCCGTCCTGGCGGTGGACATGCACGCGTGGGCGGCGACGATGCTGGCCTTCGTGTCGCGCCCGCCGGACCCGCTGTTCGTCGGCGACCGCTGGCGGGAGATGTGGCTGAGACGCCTCGAAGCGGTCGACCCCTTCATCCACACCTGGCTCGACCACCAGACCCGTGACGCCTACTGGCGGCACGGCAGCGTCTGCGAGGACTACTCGGCGATCAACGCGGCGGTGCTCGCGGTGGGCGGCTTCCACGACCCGTACCGGGACACGGTCCTGCGCCTGGTGGAGAATCTGCCGGGCGATGTACGGGGGTTGATCGGCCCGTGGTCGCACCAGTACCCGGACCGGGGTCTGCCGCCGGGCCCGGCGATCGGCTTCCTCCAGGAGACGCTGAGGTGGTGGGACCACCACCTGAAGGGGGTGGAGACCGGCATCATGTCCGAGCCGAAGCTCCGCTCCTGGATCAGCGATTCCCACCCGCCGGCGACGGTGTACGCCGAGCTGCCGGGCGGCTGGGTCGGGGACCCGTCCTGGCCGTCCCCGAACGTCACGCCGACTTCCTACGCCCTCCAAGGCACGCCCATGGTGGTCAACTCCCCCCAGCACACGGGCCTGGACGCGGGCCGCTACTTCCCCTTCGGCAACGACGCGGACCTGCCGCCCGACCAGCGGGACGAGGACGCGAAGTCGGCATGCTTCGAGTTCGAGGTGCCATCGGCCGTACGCATCCTGGGCCGCCCCAAGGTGACGCTGCGCCTGAAGACGGACGTCCCGTCCGGTCAGGCGATCGCGCGGGTGTGCGACGTGGCCCCGGACGGCTCGTCGACCCTGGTGACCCGTGGCGTGCTGAACCTCTCCGCCCGCAACGGCCGGGACCGGGTGGATCCGTGGCCGGTCGGCGAGACGGAGGACGTGACGTTCGAACTGAACGCGATCGGCCACACCTTCCCCCCGGGCCACCGGATCCGGCTGGCGGTGTCGTCGGCGTACTGGCCGTGGATCTGGCCGCAGGCGGATTCGGCGGGCTTCGTGCTCGACCCGGCGGGCAGCGCGCTCGAACTCCCGGTGCGGGAGGGCGAGCTCGACCCGTCGATCACCTTCGACGCTCCCGAGCAGTCGGAGCCGCTGGGGGTGGTGTACCCGGCGACGCTCGACGAGCTGCGTCCCGAGCGCCTGGTCGTACGCGATGTGGCCAAGGGCGAGTGGCGCCTGGAGGTGGACCCGCGCTACGGCGGTACGCGGGTCTACCCGGACGGCCTCGAATTCACCGAGGACGCGGTGGAGACGTACACGATCAACGAGTCCGACCCCCTCAGCGCCCGCACCCGCTCCGACTGGACGATCCGCCTGCACCGCCCCGAGCTGGCGTGGGACGTGTCGATCACGTCCCGCTCCGAGATCACGTGCGACGCAGCGGACTTCATCACGTCGAACGAGGTCATCTGCAAGGACGGCGACGAGGTGGTGTTCCACCGGACGTGGGAGAAGCGCATCCCGCGAACGGCGGGCTAGCGGGCCTCACCCGCCCGACGTGAGCAATCGCTCGAGCACGACGGCCACCCCGTCATCCTCATTGGACGAAGTCACCTCATCGGAGGCCGACTTGAGGTCGGGGTGGGCGTTGGCCATGGCGACGCCGCGGGCCGCCCACACGAACATCGGCACGTCATTGGGCATGTCCCCAAAGGCAATGGTGTCTTCCGCCGCCATCCCTAGCCGCTCGGCGGCGAGGGCGAGCCCGGTCGCCTTGGTCACCCCGCGCGGCTGGAGCTCGACGGTGCCGGGCCCGGACATGGTGACGGTGGCGAGGGGCCCGACGGCATCACGGGCGACGGCGGCCAACTCGTCATCGGTGAGCTCGGGATGGCGCAGGAGCACCTTGCTGATGGGCTCGGACCAGAGCGCGTCACGCCCCCGCACGCGCACGGCGGGCAGGGTGGGGTGCGGCATCAGATATCCGGGCTCGATGAGGGTGAGCCCATCCACCCCGTCCTGGTCCACGGCGGCGTATACCTGCCCCACCTCCGCCTCGATCTTCCCGAGCGCGGCCTCGGCGAGCTCGCGGTCGAGCGTCACGGACCAGACCATGCGGTCGGCCCCGGAGTCGTACAACTGCGCCCCCTGCCCACAGACGGCGAGCCCCCCACCCCCCAGATCGTCGAGGAGCGGCTTCACCCGCGGCGCGGGCCGCCCGGTCACCACCAGGTGACGCGCCCCCGCCACGGCCGTCGCCGCCAGCACGGCCAACGACCGGTCGGAGATGGTGTCGTCGCCGCGCAGCAGCGTCCCGTCCAGGTCAGTGGCGATGAGTGAATATGCGAGGGGTGCAGCCATGATCCAGAGAATACGGATCCCCGGCGATGCCGAAAGCAACGTCACAGGAGCTGTGACGAGCGCAGTGCGCTGGTCGCACAACCGGCGCTCGCGGGATTCACTTGGACGTGTCTCCGCGAACCGGCCCGAAGGCAGTACTCGGCGCAGCAGGTCGGGCGCCCCTGGAGCGTTGGGCGCCCGGCCTCAAGAGCAGCCGTACGTCACCTCAGCCGTGCCCCCGAGCCAAGTGCGCCGCCAACCGCGGCGAAGCGAACTCCGTGCCGCATACGAAGCGCATCACCGGGCCGTACGACGCCGCTGCCGGGAGGCCCGTGAAGTACAGGCCCGGGATCGATGAGACGTAGCCCGCGCCCAGCTTTGGTGTTCCTCGGCTCACTGCCAGGCGGGCGCGGAGGGCGGGGCCGAGGAAGTCCATCGATGCGATGTCCACGCGGTAGCCCGTCGCCGCTATGACGTGGTCGGCGGAGAGTTCGCGGACGCGGCCGCCCAGGGTCTCGAGGCGCAGAACGGGGCTGCCGTCCTGGATGTCCGCCGAGATGACGCGGCGGACCTCGCGGGTCTCGACCTTGCCCTCGAAGCGCTCGCGCAGCCACCACGCGCCCAGCGGGCCCAGGATGCGGCGGACCAGGAAGTGGCGGGCCTGCGGGGGCAGATAGCGGTAGGGGTGGGGGTAGTAGCTGATCGCGTGGAGCGACCAGGCGCGGCCGAACGGCGAATCGGGGCGGAGTTTCGGCTGCTTCCACGGGGGCTCCCCGAAGGCCACCGATCCCTTGCCGCGTGCCACCACCCGCACGTTCGCGCCCGCTTCGGCGGCGAGCGCGGCTGTCTCAAGGGCCGACTGCCCAGCGCCGACCACGATCAGCTCACGCCCCGCGAACCGCGACAGGTCACTGTGCTGTGAGCTGTGTGAGACGGGCCCTGTGGGGGTCGGCCCGTCCGGTGCCGCCGCGGCGAGCGCGGGCGGCAGCTGCGCGAGGCCCGAGAGGCCGCTGGCGACCACGACCGCGCGGGCCGTGAACTGCTCGCCGGAGTCCAGCTTCAGGTCGAAGCCCGCCGTGCCCTTGCGGTCTATCGACACCACCCGCACCTGCTCCAGGTCGGGGACGAGCTTCTCCTTGAACCACTCTCCGTAGTTCACGAAGGTCTCGATCGGGATGATGTCCTCGTCGGTGATGAGGCGCGGGATGCCCGCCGCGTCGCAGTAGTCGACGAGGTTGTGCCCGCGCTGCGGCGCGTCGATGTTCGAGGCCACGGGGGTCGATTTCAGGAGCATGCCCGCGGGCATGTGGGCGCGCCAGCTCACCATCGGGTCACCGAAGACCCGCACGGGGACACCTCGGGCCCGCAAATGGGCCGCCGTCGAGAGGCCGTACGGGCCGGCCCCGATCACTGCTACCGGATGAATCACGAAGTCCCTCCCCAGGACGTCACTTACTGCGTGTGCCTACTTCGTGCGGTGCTGGCTTCAGTGGGAGTGTCGACCCGCCTACTGGTCAACTCGTCGTGCTGCCGCGCCTGTTGGTCCGCCAGAGCTGATACAGGTGCTTCGCTCCCGGCCGTACGAACCGCGCGAGCATCGTGAAGAACGGCTTCATGTCGTCCGCCGCGAGCCACGCCAGCTCCGTGCCGCTCGCACGCGGGGGCGCGTGTGGCGTCGTGTAGCCGCTGCGGCGGTAGGCGAGGAGGGCGGGCAGGTCGATGTTCTCCACTACGTACCGATGACCGGCGCGCTGTTCCCCCTCCGGAACCGGGCGCCCCGTCATGTGCAGGTGCATCGCGCGGACGACGTCGATCCCGGACTCGTTCTCGAAGAGCCGGAACTGTGCGCCCATGCGGGGGTTGAAGTCGAGCAGTTTGTACTGACCGTCGCGCCGGTCGAAGCGCAGGTCCAGGTCGATGACGCCGGTGAAGCCGATCTGTTTGATGAAACGTGCGGCGAGGTCCGCGAGTTCCGGATTGTCGACGACGTACGCATTCGCCGTCATCCCCGCGTGAGGCGGCCAGGAGCGCACCTTGACGCCCGTGAACATCGCGCGCGGCGCCGAGTCCGCGTCGAAGTAGGCGTGCACGATCCAGTCCTCGGCCTGCTCCCGCGGCAGATACTCCTGGAGTATCACCCCGGGCCGCTCGCCCCAGTCACGGGCGAGGCCGAGCAGGCCCTCCGGGGTCTCTATGCGCGTCGTGCCGTTCACCGCGGGCCGGGAGCGGCGCGTGAACGCCTCGCGGTTCTTGGCGACCACGGGGAAGAGTGCCGTGGCGGCGAACTCCTTGATGTCCCCGTAGCTTTCGGGGAACGACGCGGCGGGCGAGGCGATGCCGTGCTCCACGCACAGCTCGTGCAGGCCCTGCTTGCTGGCGAGGCGGCGGGGTAACTCCGTCTCCACGCGCGGGAAGAGGAACCCCGCACCGCTCAGCGGCTCCTGGTGCTCGGCGATGAGGACGGCCGCTTCCTCGTCGGTCGGGATCAGGACCGTGGGTCTGCCGATCCGGCGCGCGATGCGCAGCATCCCCTCGACGAGCCGCTCCGGATCCTCCGCCCCGGTGGTCGGCCAGGGAAAGGCGCCGGTGAGATGGCGGGAGGCCGCGGCCGGTGTGTACCGGTCCTCCGTGATCGCGTACATGGGCACGCCGAGCCGCCCGAGGCTGCGGATCGCGCCCACGCCGCCATGGTGCAGCGGATAGCTGCCGAACTTCACGATCAAGCCGGGCACCTCACGGTCCACCGCGAAGGGCACGCTGTCGTTCCTCATGGCCACGGGTCCCCCCACGTGTCCCTCCGTATGACCCGGACCCACCCCGTCCGCGTCCCCCAAAGGACGCTAAGCCGGAACTGACCACTCCAGCAAGGTTTATCCGGACATTGCGAACTCTTTAGACACTGCCCCAACCGAGGGCTTCCACGTAACGTGTGGCACACCCATATGGAAGCGAGGCAGGTACGCATGTCCGAGCACACCCCGCTCGATCCGGCCGGGAGCGACCCTTCCGTCCGCTCCGCAGCCGACCCCTTCGCTCTCGCGGAGGGCGATCCCTTCGGGCCGCACAATCTCCCGTACGGCGTGTTCTCCCTGGCCGGGGACGCGACCGGGGCCGCGGCCGCGGAGCGCCGGGTCGGCGTACGACTCGGTGATCACGTCCTGGACGCGGGCGCCGCGGCGGCCGCGCTCGGCTCGCCCTATGTCTCGCTGCTCGCCAGGCCCACGCTCAACCCGCTGCTCGCCGCGGGCCGCACGGCCTGGTCCGACGTGCGGCGCGCGCTCACCGCGTGGGTGACGATCCCGGCCCACCGCGAGGTCGTACGCCCCCTCTTGTACCCGCTGTCCGACGTCACGCTGCACCTCCCCTTCGAGGTCGCGGACTATGTGGACTTCTACGCCTCCGAGCACCACGCGACACACCTGGGGCAGATGTTCCGTCCGGACTCGCCGACCCCGCTGACCCCCAACTGGAAGCACTTGCCCATCGGTTACCACGGCCGGTCCGGCACTGTTGTGGTCTCCGGGACTGAAGTGGTACGCCCGACAGGTCAGCGCAAGGCTCCCGCGGAGACGGCACCGGTCTTCGGACCCTCCGTCCGCCTCGACATCGAGGCCGAGGTCGGCTTCGTCGTGGGTACGCCGTCCGAGCTGGGCACCCCGGTGCCGCTCGCGGACTTCCGGGAGCACGTCTTCGGTCTCAGCCTCCTCAACGACTGGTCGGCGCGCGACATCCAGGCCTGGGAGTACGTGCCGCTCGGCCCGTTCCTCGGCAAGTCCTTCTGCACCTCGGTCTCGGCGTGGATCACCCCCCTCGAGGCCCTGGACGCGGCGCGGGTCGCCCCTCCGGCGCGTACGCACGAGCTCCTCCCCTACCTGGACGACTCGGCGGAGTCCGTCGCGGACGAGCCCGGCGGCTACGACCTGCGCATCACCGTGGCCCTGAACGGCCACGTCATCTCCGAGCCCCCCTTCTCCACCGTGTACTGGACGGCGGCCCAGCAGCTGGCCCACATGACGGCGAACGGCGCTTCCCTGCGCACGGGCGACCTCTACGGCTCGGGCACGGTGAGCGGCCCCTCCGAGGGGCAGTACGGCTCCCTGATCGAGATCACCTGGAACGGCCGCGACGCTCTTGTCCTCCCGGACGGGAAGCGGACGTTCCTTGAGGACGGGGATGAGGTGACCCTCTCGGCGTGGGCCCCCGGCCCGGACGGCACCCGGGTCGGCCTCGGCGAAGTTTCTGGCAGGGTCGCCTCGGCGCGGTGAGGTTGCCGGCCGGGGGTGGGGTCACCCCCGGTTCCTCGCGCACCGGGTTCGCCTGCGGCGTCGTCGTGGCTGGGCGCGCAGTTCCCCGCGCCCCTTCGGGGCCCGGTTTCAGAAGTCCTCCGGGGGCTCCGGCCACTCCTCCTCAGGGGGCGCCGGAGCCTCGGTCGGCGCCGGAGCAGCCGTGCCGCCCAGCTCTGCAAGGACCTCAAGCACGCCCTCCCCGTACGTCGCCAGCTTCTTCTCGCCCAGCCCGCCGACGCCGCCGAGCTCCGCCAGGGACGAGGGACGCAGCGTGGCGATCTCCCGGAGCGTGGCGTCGTGGAAGATCACGTACGCCGGCAGGCCAAGCTCCTTGGCCTGCGCACCCCGCCACGCCCGCAGCGCCTCGAACACCGGCACCGCTTCCTGAGGCAGCTCGGCGACGGCCGCCGCCGCCTTCGCCTTCCGCTCCCCCTTCGCGGCCTTCGCCGCGGCGGGCCGCTTCGGCTCCTTGCGCAACCGCACCTCCCGCTCCCGGCCGAGGACTGTGCCGCTCTCCTCGGTCAGGACCAGCGTGCCGTACTCCCCCTCGACCGCGAGCAGCCCCTGCGCCAGCAACTGCCGGACCACGCCGCGCCATTCGGCCTCCGCGAGCTCCTCGCCGATGCCGAAGACCGAGAGCTGGTCGTGGTCGAACTGGATGACCTTGGCGGTCTTCTTGCCGAGCAGGATGTCGATGATCTGGCCCGCGCCGAACTTCTGCCCGCGCTCGCGCTGGAGACGGACGATCGTGGAGAGGACCTTCTGGGCCGGGACCGTGCCGTCCCAGGTCTCCGGCGGGGTGAGACAGGTGTCGCAGTTCCCGCAGGACTCCCTGGCCGCGTCCTGGCCGAAGTACGTGAGGAGCTGGGCCCTGCGGCACTGGGCCGTCTCGCACAGCGCCAGCATCGAGTCCAGGTGCGAGGCCGCCCGGCGGCGGAACGCCTCGTCCCCCTCGCTGCCCTGGATCATCTTGCGCTGCTGGACGACGTCCTGCAGGCCGTACGCCATCCAGGCCGTGGAGGGCAGTCCGTCACGTCCTGCGCGGCCCGTCTCCTGGTAGTACCCCTCGACCGACTTCGGCAGGTCGAGGTGGGCGACGAAGCGGACGTCCGGCTTGTCGATGCCCATGCCGAAGGCGATCGTGGCGCAGACGACCAGGCCCTCCTCCCGGAGGAAGCGGGACTGGTGGGTGGCGCGCGTCCCGCCGTCAAGGCCCGCGTGGTACGGCACGGCCTCGATGCCGTTCTTGCACAGGAACTCGGCGGTCTTCTCGACCGAGTTGCGCGAGAGGCAGTAGACGATGCCCGCGTCGCCCGCGTGCTCCTCCTTGAGGAAGGCCAGGAGCTGCTTCTTCGGCTCGGCCTTCGGCACGACGCGGTACTGGATGTTGGGCCGGTCGAAGCTCGCCACGAAGTGCTTGGCGTCCGGCATGCCGAGCCGCTCGGTGATCTCGCGGTGCGTGGCGTGCGTCGCCGTCGCCGTCAGGGCGATCCGGGGCACGTCGGGCCAGCGCTCGCCGAGCAGGGAGAGCGCCAGGTAGTCCGGACGGAAGTCGTGGCCCCACTGGGCCACGCAGTGCGCCTCGTCGATCGCGAAGACGGAGATCTTGGCGCGCGAGAGCAGATCGAGCGTCCCCTCAAGACGCAGCCGCTCCGGCGCCAGATACAGCACGTCGAGCTCCCCCGCGAGGAACTCGGCCTCCATCACACGCCGCTCGTCGAAGTCCTGCGTGGAGTTGATGAACCCGGCCCGCACGCCGAGCGCCCGCAGCGCGTCCACCTGGTCCTGCATGAGCGCGATGAGGGGGGAGACCACCACGCCCGTGCCGGGCCTGACCAGGGCGGGGATCTGATAGCAGAGGGATTTGCCGCCACCGGTGGGCATCAGGACGACGGAGTCACCGCCCGCGACCACATGCTCGATGATCGCTTCCTGCTCACCGCGGAACGCGTCATACCCGAAGACGCGGTGCAGCGTCCGCAGGGCGTCACTCTCCGCCACCGCGACCGGTGCGGTCACCTCGCTCATGCCATCGTTCCCATCCATCGCCCTGCCCCCGTACGTCGCGCTTCGACCACTGCCTCCACGATAGGGCTCCGCACCGACACCTCTGTCAGTTATCCACAGGCCGCCGCCCGGCACCCCTGTCGGACGGGGTGCCGGGCGGCGGCGAGTAGAACAGGTGGACTACCGGAATAGCTGGGCTACCGGAATAGCTGGACTACCGGACGAAGACCCCCGCCTGGTTCGCCAGATCCAGGAAGTACTGCGGGGCCACGCCCAGGACCAGCGTCACCGCCACGCCCACGCCGATCGCCGTCATCGTCAGCGGCGAGGGCACGGCGACGGTCGGGCCGTCCGCCTTCGGCTCACTGAAGAACATGAGCACGATCACGCGGATGTAGAAGAACGCCGCGATCGCGGACGAGATCACACCGACCACGACAAGCGCACCGGCCCCGCCCTCGGCCGCCGCCTTGAACACCGCGAACTTTCCGGAGAACCCGGAGGTCAGCGGAATGCCGGCGAAGGCGAGCAGGAACACCGCGAAGACGGCGGCGACCAGCGGCGAGCGCCTGCCCAGCCCTGCCCACTTCGACAGATGCGTGGCCTCGCCGCCCGCGTCCCGCACCAGCGTGACCACAGCGAACGCGCCGATCGTCACGAAGGAGTAGGCCGCCAGATAGAAGAGGACCGACGAGATGCCGTCCGGCGTCATGGCGATGACACCGGCGAGGATGAAGCCCGCGTGCGCGATCGAGGAGTACGCGAGAAGCCGCTTGATGTCGGTCTGGGTGATCGCGACGATCGCGCCGGCCAGCATCGTGAGGATCACGACGCCCCACATCACGGGGCGCCAGTCCCAGCGCAGCCCCGGCAGGACCACGTACAGGAGCCGGAGCAGGGCGCCGAAGGCGGCGACCTTCGTCGCCGCGGCCATGAAGCCGGTGACCGGGGTGGGCGCACCCTCGTACACGTCCGGGGTCCACATGTGGAACGGCACCGCGCCGACCTTGAAGAGCAGGCCCATGACGATCATCGCGGCGCCGATCAGGAGCAGCGCGTCGTTGCCCATGGTGTCGGCGAGCGCCGGGTTGACCGTCTGGACGCTGCCGTCGATGACCTTCGCGATCGTGCCGTACGACACCGAGCCCGCGTACCCGTACAGCAGGGCGATCCCGAAGAGCAGGAACGCCGAGGAGAACGAGCCGAGCAGGAAGTACTTGACGGCGGCTTCCTGCGACATGAGGCGCTTGCGGCGGGCGAGCGCGCAGAGCAGGTAGAGCGGCAGCGAGAAGACCTCGAGGGCGATGAAGAGCGTCAGGAGGTCGTTCGCCGACGGGAAGACGAGCATCCCGCCGATCGCGAAGAGCGCGAGCGGGAACACCTCGGTGGTGGTGAACCCGGCCTTCGTGGCCGCCTTTTCGCCCTCGCTGCCCGGCGTCGATCCGGCCTGCGCGGCGAACGAGTCGACGCGATTGCCGTGCGTCACCGGGTCGAGTCGCCGCTCCGCGAAGGTGAAGATCGCGACGAGTCCCGCGAGGAGGATCGTGCCCTGCAGGAAGAGCGCGGGCCCGTCGACCGCGATCGCTCCCATGGCGGCGATGTGCGCCTTCGTCGTGCCGTACCCGGTGGTCGCGAGGCCGACGACCGCGGCGAAGGCCGCGGTGAGGGCGACGACGGCCACGAACACCTGTGCGTAGTAACGGGACTTACGCGGCACGAAGGCCTCGATGAGGATCCCGATGACCGCCGCGCCGATGACGATCAACGTCGGTGACAGCTGCGCATACTCGATGGTGGGAGTGTCGATCTTGTCGATCTGATCTTGGGGCGCCGCGGCCGACGCCATTGTCCACAGGCTGTGGACGGCTGATGCGCTCACTTGGCCGCCTCCACGTCGGGCTTCGGGTCCTTCTGCTGTACGTCGGACATGGTGTGCTTGACCGCCGGGTTCACCAGATCGGTGAGCGGCTTCGGGTAGACACCGAGGCCGATCAGGAGCGCGATCAGCGGTGCGACGACCACGAGTTCACGTACCCGCAGGTCCGGCATGGCCGAGACCTCCGGCTTCACCGGGCCCGTCATCGTCCGCTGGTAGAGGACGAGGGTGTAGAGCGCGGCGAGCACGATGCCGATGGTGGCGATGATCCCGACCACCGGATAGCGCGCGAACGCGCCGACCAGGACCAGGAATTCACTGACGAACGGCGCGAGCCCCGGCAGCGAGAGCGTCGCGAGACCGCCGATCAGGAAGGTGCCCGCGAGCACGGGTGCGACCTTCTGCACTCCTCCGTAATCCGCGATGAGCCGCGAACCGCGCCGCGAGATCAGGAAGCCCGCCACCAGCATCAGCGCGGCCGTCGAGATCCCGTGGTTGACCATGTAGAGCGTCGCGCCGGACTGCCCCTGCGAGGTCATCGCGAAGATGCCGAGAATGATGAACCCGAAGTGCGAGATCGACGCGTACGCCACCAGGCGCTTGATGTCGCGCTGGCCGACCGCGAGCAGTGCGCCGTAGATGATGCTGATCAGCGCGAGCACGAGGACGACGGGTGTCGCCCACTTGCTCGCCTCGGGGAAAAGCCCGAGGCAGAACCGCAGCATCGCGAAGGTGCCGACCTTGTCGACGACCGCCGTGATCAGCACGGCGACCGGGGCCGTGGCCTCGCCCATCGCGTTCGGCAGCCAGGTGTGCAGCGGCCACAGCGGCGCCTTCACCGCGAAGGCGAAGAAGAAGCCGAGGAAGAGCCACCGCTCGGTGCTTGTCGCCATGTCGAGCGTGCCGTTGGCCCGCGCCTCGGCGATCTCCTGGAGCGAGAAGTTCCCCGCCACTACGTAGAGCCCGATCACGGCGGCCAGCATGATGAGGCCGCCGACCAGGTTGTAGAGGAGGAACTTCACGGCCGCGTACGAGCGTTGCGCCGATGCCTTCTCGTCGCTGCCCGCGTGGGCGCGGTCTCCGAAGCCGCCGATGAGGAAGTACATCGGGATGAGCATGGCTTCGAAGAAGATGTAGAAGAGGAATACGTCGGTGGCCGCGAAGGAGATGATCACCATCGCCTCGACGGCGAGGATCAGGGCGAAGAAGCCCTGAGTCGGCCGCCAGCGCGAGGACTTCGTCTCCAAGGGATCGGCGTCGTGCCAGCCCGCCAGGATGATGAAGGGGATCAGGAGCGCGGTGAGCGCGATGAGGGCGACACCGATGCCGTCCACCCCGAGTTCGTACCGCACACCGAAGTCCGCGATCCAGGCCCGGGATTCGGTCAGTTGATAGCGGTCGCCACCTGGGTCGAACCGCACGAGCACGATCGCGGCGAGCGCGAGCGTGGCGAGCGACACGAGCAGCGCGAGCCACTTGGCCGCGGTCCGCCGGGCGGCCGGGACGGCTGCCGTGGCGATCGCGCCGAGCGCGGGCAGGGCCGCCGTCGCTGTCAGCAGAGGAAAGGACATCGGTATCAGACCGCCCTCATCAGCAGGGTCGCGGCGATGAGTACCGCAACGCCGCCGAACATCGAGACCGCGTAGGAGCGGGCATAGCCGTTCTGCAACTTGCGCAGCCGCCCGGAGAACCCGCCGACCGAGGCCGCCGTGCCGTTGACGACTCCGTCGACCAGGGTGTGGTCGACGTAGACCAGCGAGCGGGTGAGGTGCTCTCCGCCGCGGACCAGGACGACGTGGTTGAAGTCGTCCTGGAGGAGATCGCGCCGGGCCGCCCGGGTGAGCACCGAACCGCGCGGGGCGGTGACCGGGACGGGACGGCGGCCGTACTGGACGTAGGCGAGAGCCACACCGATGAGCAGGACCACCATGGTGGCGCCCGTGACCGTGGTGGCGCTCAGCGGCGAGTCACCGTGGTCGTGGTGGGTGACCGGCTCCAGCCAGTGCATGAAGCGGTCGCCGATGCTGAAGAAGCCACCGGCGAACACCGATCCGAAGGCGAGCACGATCATCGGGATCGTCATGGACCTGGGCGACTCGTGCGGGTGCGGCTCGTTGCCGTCGGCGTCCGGCTGCCAGCGCTTCTCACCGAAGAAGGTCATGATCATTACGCGCGTCATGTAGAACGCGGTGATCGCGGCGCCGAGCAGCGCGACCGAGCCGAGGATCCAGCCCTCCGTGCCGCCCTTGGCGAACGCCGCCTCGATGATCTTGTCCTTGGAGAAGAAGCCGGACAGACCGGGGAAGCCGATGATCGCCAGGTAGCCGAGCCCGAAGGTCACGAAGGTGACCGGCATGTACTTCCTGAGGCCGCCGTACTTCCTCATGTCGACCTCGTCGTTCATGCCGTGCATGACCGAACCGGCCCCGAGGAAGAGCCCGGCCTTGAAGAAGCCGTGCGTCACGAGGTGCATGATCGCGAAGACGTAGCCGATGGGACCGAGGCCCGCGGCCAGGATCATGTACCCGATCTGGGACATCGTCGAGCCGGCGAGGGCCTTCTTGATGTCGTCCTTCGCGCAACCGACGATCGCACCGAAGAGGAGCGTGACCGCGCCCACGACGGTGACGACCAGTTGGGCATCCGGCGCGCCGTTGAAGATCGCGCCGGAGCGGACGATCAAGTACACGCCCGCGGTCACCATCGTCGCCGCGTGGATCAGGGCCGAGACCGGGGTCGGGCCCTCCATCGCGTCGCCGAGCCAGGACTGCAGCGGCACCTGGGCCGACTTGCCGCAGGCCGCGAGCAGCAGCATCAGGCCGATGGCCGTCAGCTTGCCCTCCGACGTCTCACCGGTGGCCTCCAGGACCGGCCCGAAGGCGAAGGTCCCGAAGGTGGTGAACATCAGCATGATCGCGATCGAAAGGCCCATGTCGCCGACCCTGTTGACCAGGAAGGCCTTCTTCGCGGCGGTGGCCGCGCTGGGCTTGTGCTGCCAGAAGCCGATCAGGAGGTACGAGGCGAGGCCGACGCCCTCCCATCCGACGTACAGGAGGAGGTAGTTGTCGGCGAGGACGAGGATGAGCATCGCCGCGAGGAACAGGTTCAGATAGCCGAAGAAGCGGCGGCGCCGCTCGTCGTGCTCCATGTACCCGATGGAGTAGATGTGGATCAGGGTGCCCACACCGGTGATCAGCAGGACGAACGTCATCGACAGCTGGTCGAGCTGGAAGGCGACGTCCGCCTGGAAACCCTCCACGGGGATCCAGCTGAACAAGTGCTGCGACAGGGAGCGCTCCTCGGCGCCCTTGCCCAGCATGTCGGCGAAGAGCACCACGCCGACGACGAAGGAAGCAGCCGCGAGCAGCGTGCCGAGCCAGTGGCCCACACGGTCCAACCGCCGCCCGCCGCACAGCAGTACGGCCGCTCCGAGCAGAGGCGCCGCTACGAGCAGCGCGATCAGGTTCTCCACTTTTCAGCGACCCCTTACAGCTTCATCAGGCTGGCGTCGTCGACCGAGGCCGAGTGACGGGAGCGGAACAGCGACACGATGATCGCGAGGCCGACCACGACTTCCGCCGCGGCGACGACCATCGTGAAGAACGCGATGATCTGGCCGTCGAGATTGCCGTGCAGCCGGGAGAAGGCGACAAAGGCGAGGTTGCACGCGTTGAGCATCAGCTCGATACACATGAAGACCACGATCGCGTTCCGCCTGATCAGCACGCCGGTGGCGCCGATCGAGAACAACAGCGCCGCGAGATACAGGTAGTTGACCGGATTCACTTCGACGCCTCCTCGGACTTGAGCGAGCGCTCCAGACGCTCCTCGGAGCGCTGTTCGAGGGCCCGCAGATCGTCCAGTGCCTCGTCCGACACATCGCGGATCTGTCCGCGCTCACGCAGCGTCTTGTTGACCGTGAGCTCCGACGGGGTGCCGTCGGGGAGCAGGCCCGCGACGTCCACGGCGTTGTGCCGGGCGTAGACACCGGGGGCGGGCAGCGGCGGCAGGTGCTTGGACCGCACGCGCTCCTCGGACATCTCACGCTGCGTCTTGGCGCGCTCCGTGCGCTCGCGGTGGGTGAGGACCATCGCGCCAACCGTGGCGGTGATGAGCAGTGCGCCGGTGATCTCGAAGGCGAAGACGTACTTCGTGAAGATGGCCTCGGCGAGGCCCTCCACATTGCCGCCCGCGTTCGCCTTGGCGAGTCCGGCGAACTCGTTCACCGAGGCGTTCCCGATCCCCGCGAAGAGCAGGATGGCGAAGCCGAAGCCGCAGAGTCCTGCCAGCCAGCGCTGCCCCTTGATGGTCTCCTTCAAGGAGTCGGCGGCGGTGACGCCGACGAGCATGACCACGAAGAGGAAGAGCATCATGATCGCGCCGGTGTAGACGACGACCTGGACGATGCCCAGGAAGTACGCCCCGTTGGCGAGGTAGAAGATCGCCAGGATGATCATGGTCCCGGCGAGACAGAGCGCGCTGTGCACGGCCCTCTTCATAAGGATGGTGCACAGGGCGCCGATCACGGCGACCGTGCCGAGCACCCAGAACTGGACGGCCTCACCGGTGGATGTGGTGTAGGCGGCGAGCTGCGTCATCGGATCACCTTCTCCGACGCGGGCTCGGAGTCCCCGAAGGTGGAAGCCGCCTCCTGGGGCGTCTCCCCCTTGGAGAGGGCGACTTGGGGAACCGTGCCGGGGGCCGCCTCCGTCACCAGACCGCGGTAGTAGTCCTGCTCGTCCGTGCCCGGGAAGATCGAGTGCGGTGACTCGACCATGCCTTCCTCCAGGCCGGCGAGCAGCTGCTCCTTGGTGAAGATGAGCTTCTCGCGGCTGCTGTCGGCCAGCTCGAACTCGTTCGTCATCGTCAACGCGCGCGTGGGGCACGCCTCGATGCACAGGCCGCACAGGATGCAGCGGGCGTAGTTGATCTGGTAGACGCGGCCGTACCGCTCGCCCGGGGAGTAGCGCTCCTCCTCGGTGTTGTCCGCGCCCTCCACATAGATCGCGTCCGCCGGGCAGGCCCAGGCGCAGAGCTCACAGCCGATGCACTTCTCCAGGCCGTCCGGATGGCGATTGAGCTGGTGCCTGCCGTGGAAGCGGGGAGCGGTGGTCTTCTCCTGCTCCGGATACTGCTCGGTCAGCCGCTTCTTGAACATGGCCTTGAAGGTCACGCCGAAGCCCGCGACGGGGTTCTGGAACCCCTGCTTCGATTGGTTCGACTCGTGGTGGGGCTCGTGGTGCGGCTCTTTCTTCGACTCAGCCATCGGACGCCTCCTTTCCGTCACTTCGAGTTCCGTCACTTTGAGTATCCGGTCCACCACTGACAATCAACTCCCGCTCCTGACGCGAGCGTCGGCGCGGTACGGGTGGCAGGCTCTGTCCGGGCAGCGGCGGGACCGGGAATCCGCCCGCCATCGGGTCGAAGGCGACCGGCTCCTCGCTCTCGGATCGTGCCGTCGCTTCCTTCTCGCGCTTGTCCCGGAAGATGTCGACGACGACGGAGAGCAACAGGAGCGCGATGACTCCGCCGCCCACATAGAGCGCGATCGAGGTGAAGTCGTACTCCTCGTTCCGCATCGCCCTGACCGTCGCGACGAGCATCAGCCAGACGACCGAGACCGGGATCAGGACCTTCCAGCCGAGCTTCATCAGCTGGTCGTAGCGGACGCGTGGCAGCGTGCCGCGCAGCCAGATGAAGAAGAACAGCAGCAGCTGGACCTTGATCACGAACCAGAGCATCGGCCACCAGCCGTGGTTCGCGCCCTCCCAGAAGGTGCTGATGGGATACGGGGCCCGCCAGCCGCCCAGGAAGAGGGTGACCGAGACCGCCGAGACTGTGACCATGTTGACGTACTCGGCGAGCATGAACAGCGCGAACTTGATCGACGAGTACTCGGTGTTGAAGCCGCCGACGAGGTCGCCCTCGGACTCCGGCATGTCGAACGGCGCGCGGTTGGTCTCACCGATCATCGTCACGATGTAGATCAGGAACGAGACCGGAAGCAGCAGGATGTACCAGCGGTCCGCCTGCGCCTCCACGATCGCCGAGGTCGACATCGACCCGGAGTAGAGGAACACCGAGGCGAACGCGGCGCCCATCGCGATCTCGTACGAGATCATCTGCGCGCAGGAGCGCAGGCCTCCGAGGAGCGGATAGGTGGATCCAGAACTCCAACCCGCGAGGACGATGCCGTAGATGCCGACCGAGGCGACCGCGAGGATGTAGAGCATCGCGATCGGCAGGTCGGTGAGCTGCATCGTCGTGCGCTGGCCGAAGATCGAGACTTCGTTGCCCGCGGGACCGAAGGGGATCACCGCGATCGCCATGAAGGCCGGGATGGCCGCGATGATCGGCGCGAGGACGTACACCACCTTGTCCGCGCGCTTAACGATCACGTCTTCCTTGAGCATCAGCTTGATGCCGTCCGCGAGGGACTGCAGCATGCCCCAGGGGCCGTGCCGGTTGGGGCCGATGCGCAGCTGCATCCAGGCGACGACCTTGCGCTCCCACACGATGGAGAAGAGCACCGTCACCATCAGGAACGCGAAGCAGAAGACCGCCTTGACGGCGACCAGCCACCACGGGTCACGGCCGAACATGGACAGGTCTTCCGCCGCAAGCGGCACCACGGTGTGCATCACGACGTCACCTCCGGGGCCTCAGAGGGCTCCGGCAGGAGCGCCGGGCCGATGCGGACGAGGTCGCCGGGGCGCGCGCCGGTGTCGGAAGTGACGCCTCCCCCGGTCGAGTTCAGCGGCAGCCACACCACGCGGTCGGGCATCTCGGTGACCTGGAGCGGCAGTTCGGTCGCCCCGGCGGAGCCGGTGACGGCCAGGACGTCGCCGTCCTTCACGCCCGCCTCGGCCGCGATGGCGTCCATGAGCCGGGCGACCGCGGCGTGCCGCGTGCCGGCAAGCGCCTCGTCGCCCTGCTGGAGGCGGCCCTGGTCGAGCAGCAGCCGGTGCCCCGCGAGAACAGCCTCTCCGGAGGCGGGCCTCGGCGGCTGGGCGGCCGTCTCCAGGGGCTCCGTGGCATGCGGGCCGTCCCAGGCTCCGAGCCCGTCCAGCTCGCGCCGGGCGGTCGCCAGGTCGGGAAGACCCAGGTGTACGTCCCCGGCGTCGGCCAGCATGTGCAGCACACGCGCGTCCGTCGGGGCCAGCGCGCGGGTCATGTGGTCGGGCTTCAGCGCGGCGTCGAACATCCGCGCCCTGCCCTCCCAGTTGAGGAAGGTGCCGGACTTCTCCGCGACCGCGGCCACGGG
Organism: Streptomyces rectiviolaceus; assembly: GCF_039533825.1. Classification (NCBI taxonomy): domain Bacteria; kingdom Bacillati; phylum Actinomycetota; class Actinomycetes; order Kitasatosporales; family Streptomycetaceae; genus Streptomyces; species Streptomyces rectiviolaceus. The sequence continues at coordinate 296 of NZ_BAAAUG010000087.1, read as the reverse complement.
GAGTACGACGTCGGCGTGCTCGGTGACCTCACTGGGCCGCAGCTCCAGGGAGACCAGGAACCCGACCTCGGAGAGTGCTTCACGCGCGCGTGCCGGGTCGGGAAGGTCGGCGACCTCCACGCCCGCCACCAGGAGCGCACCCAGTTCGCCGGTCGCGGCGGCCTCGATGATCTGGCCGGTGTCGCGGCCGTAGCGGTGCGGGAGTTCGGCGACGCGCCAGGCGGTCGCGACCTCGTCCCGCGCGCGCGGGTCGGTGGACGGGCGCCCGCCGGGAAGCAGCGAGGGCGTCACCAAGG
>NZ_BAAAUG010000086.1:46865-56531 GCF_039533825.1 Streptomyces rectiviolaceus | reverse complement strand
TCCTGGAGGCGGGCCAGCGCGTGCGCGAGCCCCGGTGGGGACGCGACCGCGGCGGGGCCGACCGCGCCGGCGGGCGAAACAGTGCCCACCACGGCGTCGCCCGAGTGGACCAGGATGTGGCTGGGCGGCTCGAGTTGGCGGGCCTTGTCGATGACCGTGGCGGCGTCACCGGCGAAACGGGCGCTGAGGTCGATGATCAGGACGTCGGGCAGCAGGGCGCGGGCCCGAGCCAGGGCGAGGAAACTGTCGTCCGTCTGGGAGATGACGTACACGCCGGGGACGGCCTCGATCTGCGGGATCAGGTCGCCGGCCCGGTGATCGGCGGCCAGCACCAGCACGGTCAGCACTTCGCACTCGTCCTTCGCGTGGTCCAGGTTTCGCCGGCACTCGCCGTACTGCGCTCTCGACTTCACTGATCGTTTCAGCATGTCATCCGATGCGGTGGATCCGGCGACCTCCGGAGCGCGGGCGTGTCGCCTTCGCCGCCGCGCCGTACACCCCATGGGCGACTGATCGCCGGACATGGGGGTACCCGGCCGCCGTTCGAAGCCAGAACCGTTCGTTCAACCGCTGATCACAGACGCCCCGATCGGTGCCCACGTCGCGTGGGTGCCCGTCGGCCGGCCTCAGCGCTGAACGGACCACGACATCAAGGGAGGCAGCCATGATCACCGCCGTCATCATCGCCGTGGTCGTCATCGCGGCAGCCGCCGTCCTCTTCGTCGGACTGCGGCGAGCCCGGGGCGGCGGACGCGGCCTGAAGCACCGCTTCGGGCCCGAGTACGACCACACGGTCGCCCGTCACGACGGTGACGTCCGGGCAGCGGAACAGGAACTCCGCGAGCGCGTACGGCTCCACGGCTCCATCAAGGCCGAGCCCCTGCCGCCCGGGGCGCGCGAGCGCTACGTGGCTCAGTGGGCCGACGTCCAGGAGCAGTTCGTCGAATCGCCGCAGCAGGCCGTCACCGAGGCCGACGCCCTCCTTGCCCGTCTGGCCAGGGACCGGGGCTTCCCCGACGGCGAGCGCTTCGAGGAACAGGTCTCCGCACTCTCCGTGCACCACGCCCGCTCCGTCCACGGCTATCGCAGCCTGCACACGGCGACACGCGGCCTTGGCGGCACCGAGGAAATGCGCGAGGCCATGGTCGAGGCCCGACACCTCTTCGAGGCACTGGTCACCGAACACACGGCCGACTCGCCCCGGCACCACCGGCCGGCCCGCGCCGAGCGCGGCCACACACCGTGGGCCCTGCCCCGACGCCATGCGAAGGGAAGTGGCGCGTCATGACGGACGCCCGGCACCTCACACCGCACGAGACACCGCACGAGAAACCGCACGAGCGGACCACCGCACCGCACGCCCCGGCCACCGGTGTCGGCGCCCGTAGCGGCGCCCCCACCGCCGCTCCAGGCATCCCCGACTCCGTACTGCTCCCGCAGGACGAACGGGACAAGCTCGGCCTGCGGCTCCAACAGGCCCTCAGCACCTTCGTCGAGAGCCCGCGCCAGGCGGTGGAAGAGGCCGACAGCCTCTTCGACGACGCCGTCAGGCACCTGACCGAGACCCTGACGGAGCGCCGGCGCACCCTGCGCGCGAGCTGGCAGGGCCAGGAGACCGAGGCGCAGACGGAGGAACTGCGACTCGCGCTGCGGCAGTACCGGGAATCCTTGGAACGGCTGCTGCGCGTCTAGGCAGGTCGACGCGGCGCGGGGACGGCGAAGCGCAGGATGCGTCCCCACGCTGAGCCGTACTGCCGCCACAACGGCCCGGTGACGTACGGGATGTCGTACTTCTCGCACAGTTCACGCACACGAGGGGCGATCTCGGCATAGCGGTTGCTGGGCAGATCGGGGAAGGCGTGATGCTCGATCTGGTGGCCGAGGTTGCCGCTCAGGACGTGGAAGAGCCGACCGCCCTCGATGTTGGCCGAACCCTGGATCTGCCGCAGATACCACTGACCGCGCGTCTCGCCCTCGATGTGTTCCTCGGTGAAGGTCTGGACGTCCCCGGGGAAGTGGCCGCAGAAGATGATGGTGTGCGACCACAGATTGCGCACGGTGTTGGCCGTGAGGTTGCCCATCAGACACGGCAGCGCCGAGGGACCCGCGAGCAGCGGGAAGAGCGCGTAGTCCTTGACGAGTTGGCGGGTGGCCTTGCGTGCGAACCCGGCCAGGTCGGTCACGAACGAACGCCATGACCTGGAGCCCGAGGCGACGGCCTCGGGCTCCAGGTCGTACAGAGCGATACCCCACTCGAAGAGCGGTGCGAGCACGAAGTTGTAGAGCGGCTGGGCGAGATGACGCGGATGCCAGCTCTGGTCGGCGCTCATCCGGAAGACGACGTACCCCAGATCCCGGTCACGGTCGACGACGTTGGTCCAGGTGTGGTGCAGATGGTTGTGGGTGTGCTTCCAGGCCTCGGCGGGGGTCAGGAAGTCCCACTCCCAGGTGGACGAGTGGATCGCCTGGTCACCCATCCAGTCCCACTGGCCGTGCAGGATGTTGTGGCCGAGCTCCATGTTCTCCAGGATCTTGGCGACGGAGAGCATGGCGGTGCCCGCCGCCCAGGCGGGCGGGAACAGGGAGACGGCCAGGGCCGCCCGGCCGCCCGCTTCCAGGCCGCGCTGGGTGGCGATCACCGCACGGATGTAGCGGGCGTCGTCGGCGCCGCGCGCGGCGATGACCTCGGAGCGGATCCGGTCGAGCTCCTCCCCCAGTTCCTTGCCGGGTTCCGCCTCGGTGGCGGCGAGAGGGGTCACATCCATGGGGACTCCTTCTGTGGCCAGGTCTTTGGCTAGGCGTCGAGGGCAAGCGGTCCGGCCGCTGCCGAGACGCAGGTCTGGATCAACTGGCCGGTACGGTCGTGGATTTCGCCGGTACGGAGATCGCGCACGCGCCCGTACGTCAGTGGAGTGAGACAGCCGAAGCAGATGCCTCTCCGGCATCCGTACGGCATCGGCGCCCCCGCTGACTCGCCGACGGCGAGGAGCGGTGTCGAGGCGTCCGCTGTGACCTCGGTACCGGTACGGGTGAACAGCACCCGGCCACCGGGGTCGGCGTCGGGGTCCGGCGGCAGGACCGGTGCGAGCCGGAAGCGCTCCACATGGAGCCGTTCACGGACACCTGCCCCGCGCCAGTGGTCCTCCATGGCGTCGAGCAGGGCGGCCGGGCCGCAGGCCCAGGTCTCGCGCTCGCTCCAGTCCGGGCAGAGCCGCCCCAGGGCGTCCGGGGTGAGCCTGCCGTGCGTCCTGGTGTGATGTTCGCCGTAGGCCAGCCAGCCCAACTGCCGCCCTGCAGCGTGCAGTTCACTGCTGAAGATGCTGTCCCGGGCGCTGGGCGCGCTGTGCAGCAGGACGACATCGGGGTGCGGGGGCCGACGGCTCATGAGGGTACGGAGCATGCCCATGGCCGGGGTGATTCCGCTGCCCGCGGTCACGAGCAGGATGCGGGCCGGGGGACGGTCCGGAAGCACGAAATCCCCTTGCGCCGGGCCGATTCGGAGAACCGTGCCCGGCGGTGTCCGGTGCGCGAGGCGCGGGGACACCTTGCCGTCGGGCGCGGCCTTGACGGTGATCGTCACAAGCCCGTCCGCCCGGCCCGGCACGGAGGTGAGGGAGTAGGTGCGCCAATGCCGTACGCCGTCCATCTCGACGCCGACCGGGAGGTACTGCCCGGCGCGGTACCCCACCCAGCCCCGGCCGGGCCGCAGCGTGAGCGTGGTGGCATCCGGGGTCTGCGGTCTCAGCGCCGTCACCCGGCCCGCGGTAAGGCGCGCGTCGAGCAGGGGATCGATCAGTCCGAGGTAGTCGTCCGGTGCGAGCGGGCTTGTCAGCCAGGAGGCGGCGGACAACAGCCTGCCCATGAGGGCCGGTAACGCAGGCATGGCACGGATTCCTCTCGTCACGCGGCGCGAAGGTGTCGCGTACGTCGAGTCGTCCCGGGCCCGGCTGGGGCCACGTAACCACGCCTGGGTGGACGGGCGCACGGCCAGGCGGCCGTATCCCGCCACACGTGATCTGCGGTGCGGTGCGGGCGCCGCTCCCCATGGCGCGGCGGGCTGCGGGGACAAGCCCCGGCGAACGAGTCGGGAATGGCCGGATGATGAAGCCCGTTCCCGACGCCGTCGCGGCGCGTGCGGTGCGGTGCGGTGCGCCGAGGATCAGCCGTTGGGCAGGATGACCGCCCGGCCGCTGATCCGGCCCTCGTGCAGGTGCTCGTACGCCTTGGGGGCGTCGTCCAGTGCGTACGTCTCCACATGGACGTCGATCGCGCCGGAGCGGGCCAGGTCGAGCACCTCGATCAGCTCGGCCCTGCTGCCCCAGTACGGGGCGCGGAACGCCGCGTCGTAGGGGGCCGTGCCGAAGCCGACGGACGCGGCTCCGCCGCCGATGCCGACGATGGTGACGTCCGCCTCCACGGCGGCGCAGGCGGTCGCCGTGGCGACGGTGGGCGGCGCGCCGACGAAGTCGAACACCGCCTGGGCGCCGAGGCCGCCGGTCAGCGCGCGGACCTTTGTCGCCGCGTGCTCGTCCGAAAGGACGGTCTCGTGGGCGCCGACCTGGTGGGCGAGCCGAAGTTTCCCGTCGGTGACGTCCAGGGCGATCACCCGTGCCGGGGTCAGCGCGCGCAGCAACTGGATGGCGACGTGCCCCAGGCCGCCGGTGCCGATGACCACGGCTGTGCTGCCGGGGGACAGCTTGGGCAGGGAGGTCTTGATGGCGTGGTACGGGGTCAGGCCCGCGTCGGTGAGCGGCACCGCGGTCACCGGGTCGAGTCCGTCCAGCGGGACCAGGTGGCGAGCGTCATCCACGATCATGTACTCGGCGATGGCGCCGGGCGCCCCGAGTCCGGGCGGGCGGATGCCGAGCTCGGCGGCGCGCGTGCAGTAGTTCTCCTTGCCCTGCGCGCACATCAGGCAGGCGCCGCAGCCCCAGGGGCCGTAGACGGCCACGGCGTCGCCGACCTCGAAGCCGGTGACGCCATCGCCTAGCGCGGCGACGGTCCCCGCGCCCTCATGGCCGAGGGTGAGCGGCAGCGGGAAGGTCAGGGCCGCCGCGGGCCAGCTCATCACGGCGATGTCGGAGTGGCAGACGCCCGCGGCCGTGACCTTCAGGAGGACCTGGCCGGGGCCCGGCTCCGGGCGCGGGACAGTGACCACCTCGGGGGCGGCGCCCACGGTGCGGTACTGGACCGCCTTCATCTCGGCAGGCATTTCGGGGCGTTCTTGCGCTGACATCTGGGATGCCTCTTCTCGTTCTTCGTACTGTGCGCTCGGTGTCCCCCTTTGTGCATCTATCCCCGTGTCGGCGTGACGCGTAGCCGCCGTCGATCGGGTGGTAGCTGCTCATGTCTTCGACTGTACTCCTAGAGATGTCCCACTGGGACATGTGGCTCATTGGGACATGCCGTGCGGGTCACGCCCGGTCGTAGTGGTAGCCGTCGCCGTGGGCCGGTCCGACGTTGTGGCGGATGCCGCTCGGGGCGTCGAGGGTGAAGAAGGAGGGGTCCAGGTCACCGCACACGATCTGGCTGGAGCGCCCCTCGTCCAGATGGGCGGTACCGATGTTGATGCGCTTCCCGCCGTCCGTCACGGACACCAGTTTGGCCTGGTTCTCGCAGTGCCCGCCGTTGCCCGAATCGGTGATGAGCTTGACCGCGTACCCGCCCGGTGCGACCCGGTAGATGATCACCTTCTGCGGCTGCTGTGCGTACGGCGACGTGAGGGCCCAGGTACCGGCGAAGCCCTGCGGGACGCGGTTGTCGGAGGCGTCGGATCCCGAGCCGGATCCCGTTCCCGTTCCCGATCCTGAGCCTGAGCCGCCCGCGTCCGAACTGCCGCCGCCCGACGGGGCCTTGGGGTCCGAACCCCCGTCCTCCCCAGCGGATGGAGGGTCGTTGTCGGAGGCGTTGTCGTTGTCTGCGGCGCCACCGCCGGAGGACTTGTCGTCCTTGCCCGGCGAGGAGTCGTCGCCCTTGCCCTTCTCCTCTCCGTCCTTGCCGTCCTTACCCTTGCCGTCGGGGCCCTTGGATCCCGAAGGCGCGGGGGACGTCGGGGACTTGTCGGATCCGGGTGGGGTGCCTTCGGCGCCGGGGGCTCCCTGGGCGCCGTCATCGCCGTCGAGCAGGGCCACGGTGCCGCCGGACGCCAGTACGGCGACGACGGCGACGGCCATGGCCCAGCTTCTGCGGGTGCGCCGGTGGGGGCGCTTGGGGGCGGTCGTGACTTCGGCTTCGGCTTCGGCTTCGACCTCGGATTCCGGCTTCGGCGCCGCCCGCAGCCCGAAGGTCGCGACATCCGGCGCCTTCGAGATGCCAGGCGGCTCCGAGGTGCCCGGCGTCTCCGAAGCCTCCTCCTCCTCTTTCGCCTCTTTCGCCTCTGTCACAGGCGCCTCCACGTCCAGCAGCCTCGCCGCCTCCTCCGCGAGACGTGCCACCAGCGCCGGCGGCAGCCACGCCCCCTTCCCCGCGCCCGAGGGGCGTGGCCGCTCGGGGGCCTCCAACAGCTCGTCCACGCCCGGGCGTTCGGCAGGGGACTTGGTCAGGCAACGGGCGATGAACGTGCGCAGCGGCTCGTCCTTGACGCGGGCCAGGTCGGGCGCGGCCTCGACGATGCGGTACATCACCGTGTGCTGGTTGCTCGCGCCGTGCCCGAACGGCAGTTGCCCCGTCGCCGCGTACATGAGGACGCAGCCGAGCGCGAAGACGTCGGCGGGCGTGCCTGTCTCCTCGCCCAGGATCTGTTCGGGTGCCATGAAGCCGGGCGAGCCGATGACCATGCCCGTGCTGGTGAGCAGGGACTCCACGGAGACCTGCAGCGCACGCGCGATGCCGAAGTCGATGACCTTCGGGCCCGCGACGGTGAGCAGCACGTTGGACGGCTTCAGGTCGCGGTGCACGATTCCGGCGCCGTGGATGCCCTTCAGCGCCCGCAGCAGCCCGTCGGCCAGTGCGTACACCGAGGGTGCGGGCAGCGGACCGTACGTCAGGAGTGCCTGCTCCAGGGAGGGCCCCGGCACGTAGCCGGTGGCGACCCAGGGCCGTGCGGCGTCGGGGTCCGCGTCCAGCACCGGCGCCGTGAAGTGCTCGCCTACCCGCCGCGCCGCCTCGATCTCCCGGCGGAACCGGGCCCTGAACTCCCCGCTGGAGGTGTGCTCTTCGTGCACCACCTTCACGGCTACCGTCCGGCCGCCCTCTGACCGGGCCAGGTAGACCCGGCCCATGCCGCCGGAGCCGAGCCGGCCGATGAGCGGGTAGGGGCCGATCCGGCGCGGGTCACTCTGGGTCAGCGGCTCTATGCCGCCACTGCCATCGCCGCCGCTGCCGCTTTCCCGCTCGTCGCCGTGGTCACCACTCATGCCGCCCTGTTCCCCCGATGGTCCATGTTCCGTATTCCTGCACGAACTTCCCGCACTGGTCTCATCTCAAGATTCGGCGCTCAGCACGCCCCCCGCGTCATCCGACCGTCACCTTCACGATGCGACCGGAGGCCTCGACCACGAACAGCTCACGCCGCGCGTCGTGGTCGCCGAACCCCCGCGGGACACGGACGCTGCTCGGCATGCGCAGGCCCGACACCAGGACGCAGGAGCGGCCGGTGGCCGGGTCGACCCTGATGAGTTCGCCGTCGCGGAAGCTCGCGACCACCAAGTCGCCGTCGAAGGAGGTCAGATCGTCGAGGAGCTTGATGTCCAGAGGGTTCGGGCTGAGTTCGGTGACCGTGGTGTGGCCCGCGGGGTTCTTCAGCGGGATGCGTACGACCGGGGATGCCGCGTTCGTGATGACGCTGCTGTAGAGCTGGTCGCCGACGATCTCCAGGCCGTTGGTGCCGAAGACGTCCGCGGCCCGCGTCCACGCCTCGTCCTTCGTGCCGTCGGGGCGGATCTTGATGACGCCGGTGGTGAGTTCACGGCTGAGGTAGAAGTTGCCGTCGGCGTCGACCGCCAGGCCGTTGATACCGGCGAGGCCGTCCACGAACTTCTCGGGCTTCGGACGGGCCGCTGCAGGGTCGAACCGCATGATGCCGCCCCCGCCGGAGAGGCCGGAAGTCAGCGGGTTCACGCCGTAGTTGACGTACATCATGCCGTCAGGACCGCGGCGGATCCCGCCGGGACCGTTGACCGGGAAGCTCGTCCTGAGCGTCCCGTCAGGGGCGTATCCCTCGACCCGGTGCTTCATGATGTGGGCGACCCAGAGTGTGCCGCGCCCGTCGAACTCCAGGTTCTCCCGCCAGTCGAGGACGGGCACGCCCCCTTCCTTGAACACCTCCACGCTCGCCCGCTCGGCGCACGGCTCCAGGGCCGCGGGGGCCTGGGCCCCCGTGGCCTGCGCGGGCGTCTGCGCACCGCCCACCAGCAGTGACGTCAGCAGGCCCGCCGCGGTCACGGCACGCGCGGCTCGTGCGACGCGGTGGCGTAAGTGCCCGTGCGGGAGAGAGGTCGCCTGGGTCACGAGTGGTCCCTTCGATGCGTCGCGTCGATCCGTCGCGGAACTGGTCGAATGCTCTGCGTGAGGCGGTCACACCCCAGCGCGACTCAACAGGCCACTGATACCCCCGAGTTGATGGGTACTATAGAAAACCTAAGTGCCCGCTATCAATGGGGGAGGTGAACCCACCCGCATGACACGCAGTTACGACCAGTCCTGTCCGGCGGCGCGGGCCCTGGACGTCGTCGGCGGCCGATGGTCCCTGCTGATCGTGCGCGAGCTGCTGCTCGGCCCCAAGCGCTACACCGACCTCGTCGCGGGACTGCCCGGCATCGGCCCCAACGTCCTGGCCGAGCGGCTGCGCGCGCTGCGCGACGCGGGCATCCTCAGCCAGGCCAAGCTGCCGCCCCCCGCGCCGTCCGCGGTCTACGAACTGACCGAACTCGGCGCCGCCATGCGCCCGGTGGTCGACGAGCTCACCCGCTGGGGCATGCGGCTGCCGAGCCCGCACCGGCCGGGCGACACCTTCCGGCTCAACTGGGTGCTCGGCTGTCTGCGCGCCAGCTTCCGGCCCGAAGAGGCCTCCGGCGTGCGGGAGACGTACGAGATCCGGGTGGACGGCGACGCGTTCCACCTCCGTGTCGACGACGGCGTACTCGACATTCGCAACGGCGGCGCCCCGGACCCCGCCTGCGTCATCACGACCGACCTCGGGACGTTCCTCGCCATCGGTGCCCGCCTCGTGGACATCCAGGACGTCGTCGCGCGCGGCCTCGCCCAGCTGGAGGGTGAACTCCCGGCCGCCGCAAGGGCGATAGCCATCCTCGGCGCGCATCCCGAGGCCACCGGAGGCCGCCACGGCATCGTCGGAGCCGTCGGCGCCTCGTTCCGCCCGGACCGCGCTCTCGGTGTACGCGAGACCTACGAGTTCGTGATCGCCGAGCTCGTCTTCCACGCCCGCGTCGACGACGGCACCGTCGAGATGGACATCGGCCCCGCCGCGGACGCGGTGACGACGCTCGTCACGGACCTGGGCACCCTGCTCCAACTGGGCTCGGGTTCCCTGCCGCTCGAGGACGCGCTCAGCGCCGAGGTCGTCGACGTCCACGGCGACCTGGAGGCCGCGCTGCGGATGGCGGACGCCTTCGGCGTGGTCCGAGCCGACCGGCCGGCCTCCGCTCACTGAGCGAGGGGATACGGGGCTCCGGCCCCACGACGACAGCGGGCCCCGGCGGATCGAGA
>NZ_BAAAUG010000086.1:30765-46840 GCF_039533825.1 Streptomyces rectiviolaceus | reverse complement strand
CGGGGCCCGCTGCTCGGGTGCTTACGACCGGTGAGCGGTCTCAGTCCGTGCCGGACTCCATCGCGGCGCGGTCCAGCATCGTCTCCTCGTCCGTGGCGGTACCACGCGAGGCGATCGCCTCGGCGCCGCCGCCGTCCATGGCTCCGATCAGACCGGTCGATGCCGCCTGCGCGGCGCCGATCGGCGTCGGGTGGCCGCCGCCGACCATGCCGAGGCCCGCGTACTGCTCGAGCCGCGCACGGGAGTCGGCGATGTCGAGGTTGCGCATGGTGAGCTGGCCGATCCGGTCCACCGGGCCGAACGCCGAGTCCTCGGTCCGCTCCATGGAGAGCTTGTCGGGGTGGTAGCTGAACGCCGGGCCCGTGGTGTCGAGGATCGAGTAGTCCTCGCCGCGCCGCAGCCGCAGCGTCACCTCGCCGGTGATCGCCGCGCCGACCCAGCGCTGCAGCGACTCGCGGATCATCAGCGCCTGCGGGTCCAGCCAGCGGCCCTCGTACATCAGCCGGCCGAGACGCCGGCCCTCGTTGTGGTACGAGGCCACGACGTCCTCGTTGTGGATCGCGTTGACCAGGCGCTCGTAGGCGATGTGCAGGAGCGCCATGCCGGGGGCCTCGTAGATGCCGCGGCTCTTGGCCTCGATGATCCGGTTCTCGATCTGGTCGGACATGCCGAGCCCGTGCCGGCCGCCGATCGCGTTGGCCTCCATCACGAGGTCGACCGCGGAGGCGAACTCCTTGCCGTTGATGGTGACCGGGCGGCCCTGGTCGAAGCCGATCGTCACGTCCTCGGTGTCGATCTCCACCGACGGGTCCCAGAACTTCACGCCCATGATCGGGTCGACCGTCTCGAGCCCGGTGTCGAGGTGCTCCAGGGTCTTGGCCTCGTGCGTGGCGCCCCAGATGTTGGCGTCGGTGGAGTACGCCTTCTCCGTCGAGTCCCGGTAGGGCAGCTCGTGCGCGAGCAGCCACTCCGACATCTCCTTGCGCCCGCCGAGCTCCGTGACGAAGTCCGCGTCCAGCCAGGGCTTGTAGATCCGCAGATGCGGGTTGGCGAGCAGCCCGTACCGGTAGAACCGCTCGATGTCGTTGCCCTTGAACGTGGAGCCGTCGCCCCAGATCTGCACGCCGTCCTCGAGCATGGCCCGCACCAGGAGCGTGCCGGTCACGGCGCGGCCCAGCGGCGTGGTGTTGAAGTACGGACGCCCGCCCGACCTGATGTGGAAGGCGCCGCACGCGAGCGCGGCGAGCCCTTCCTCGACCAGCGCTTCACGGCAGTCGACGAGCCGGGTGATCTCGGCGCCGTACGCGGAGGCACGGCCGGGCACGGAGGCGATGTCGGGCTCGTCGTACTGGCCGATGTCGGCGGTGTACGTGCACGGGACGGCGCCCTTGTCGCGCATCCAGGCGACGGCGACCGAGGTGTCGAGACCGCCGGAGAAGGCAATGCCGACGCGCTCGCCGGTGGGGAGGGAGGTGAGGACCTTGGACATAGGAAGAGTATGCATCACTTCGCATGACCATGCAACGCCCTTCACTCCGGCACTCGACGCCCGGCGGACCGCATCGGCTTAATGCTTAGGATGTGCAAGTGCTTGAATATCGCATCAGGACGGCCACCGCCGACGACCTCGGCGCCGCACGAGCCGTCATGCTCGACACCGTCTACCACGACTTCGGCACGGGGTACGTGCCGCGCTGGCACGGCGACATCATCGACCTCGACGGCGCGTACGTGAGGCCGGCCCGCCACACCCTGCTCGTCGCGGTGGACCAGCGGGACGGGGCGGTCGCCGCCACCGCGGCCCTCGACTCCCGCGGTCCCGCACACCCGCCGAACCCGCGCTGGATCGCCGAGCGCTTCCCCTCGGACGAGACGGCACAGCTGCGGCGCGTCTACGTACGCGCCGAGCACCGGCGCCGCGGCCTCGCCCGGCGGCTGGTCGGTGAGCTGCTGGACTTCGCCGCGACGGACGGTGGATACCGCGCCGTCTATCTGCACACCGACCCGGCGGTGACCGGCGCCGAGGGCTTCTGGCGTTCCCTCGGCAAGGTGGTGCACGACGAGCGCGAGGACTCCGGCGCATCGCGGGTCATGCACTTCGAAGTGCCCATGCGGCCGTAGCCCCCACCCCCGGCCCGGCGCGCGGTCGCCTCATGACCCCGATCCATTAATGGAAATGGTTGTCATGTAGCCTCTGTGGCTGCTGCCCCATCGGACCACCCCACCCCGAGAACGAGGACCATGCGCTCCGTCCGCCGCCGTCCCTTCATAACCAAGTTGGACGCGAACGGCGCCGCCACCCCCGCGCTCGCCGCGTCCTGGAAGCAGGAAAGCACCGCCCGGTGAGCGGTCGACGTCAGTTGGCGCTGCCCGCCCGGCTGCGGGTCCGGTCCGTGAAGCGGTCGCGCCGCGAACGGACCTGGACGCACCTGCCCCCACTCCTTCGCCTGCTGATCCTGACCCAACTCGCCTTCAACGTCGGCTTCTTCGCCGTTCTGCCGTTCCTGGCCGAGCACCTGGGCGCGGCGATCGGCATGGCGGGCTGGCTGGTCGGGCTCGTGCTCGGCCTGCGGACGTTCAGCCAGCAGGGGCTGTTCGTCGTGGGCGGCGCCCTGACCGACCGGTACGGCGTACGGCCCGTCGTGCTCACCGGCTGCCTGCTGCGCATCGCCGGTTTCGCCTGGCTCGGGTACGCGCAGCAGACCTGGTCGGTCATCGGCGCCGTACTCCTGATCGGGTTCGCCGCCGCCCTGTTCTCCCCCGCCGTCGAGTCCGAGGTCGCCCGGCAGGCGGTGCTCTGGGAGGAGGCCGGCCAGGGCCCGCGCACCCGTGTCCTTGCCCTGCTCACCGTGGCGGGCCAGGCAGGCGCGTTCCTCGGTCCGCTGCTCGGCGCGCTGCTGCTCTCCGTCGACTTCCGCACCGTCTGCCTGGCCGGGGCCGGGGTGTTCGTCCTCGTCCTGGCCGGACACCTGTGGCTGCTGCCCCAGCGCATCCCGGGGCGGGAGCGGATCCGCGTACGAGGAGGGGTGGGCGACATGCTGCGCAACCGCCGCTTCCTGGCGGTGTGCTGTGCGTACGGCGCCTATCTCCTGGCGTACAACCAGCTCTATCTCGCCCTCCCGGAGGAGGTGGAGCGCACGGCCGGGTCACAGGCCCCTCTGGCCTGGCTCTTCGCCCTCTCCTCTCTCCTTGTGGTGGCCACGCAGCTTCCGGTCACCCACTGGGCCGCGAGCCGGCTCGACCAGCGGCGCTCCATGGCGGCCGGGCTCGTGCTCATCTCCGTCGGGTTCGCCGTCGTCGCCGTCGCGCGCCCGGCCGCCTTGACCGGTTTCGCGGGGCTGCTGCCCGCCGCCGCCTTCGTCGTCCTTCTCACCGTCGGCCAGATGCTGGTCGCCCCGGCCGCCCGCGCCTGGGTCCCCGACCTCACGCGCGAGGGCAGGCTCGGCCTCTACACCGGCGCCCTGTCCTCGGTCTCCGGCCTGATCGTCCTGGTGGGCAGCGCCGCGACCGGCTCGCTCCTGGACGCGGGGCTTCCGCCCTCGGTGCCGTGGCTCGCGCTCGCCGCGATCCCGCTCCTGGCCGTGGCTCTCCTGCCCGGCCGCACCCGGGTCCCGGGCCCGTCAGCCGGCTGACGCACCGGGCATCGCAGGGGCCGTGAGGGCCGCCAACTCCTCGGGCGTGCGGGGCTCCTCGCCCGCCCCGGCCGACAGGCCCTTCGCCCGCAACAGCTCCGCGACGGCTATCCCCCACGGCAGCCGGAGGCCCGCCTGCGCCAGGAGGTCGCGGTGGGCCAGCATCTGCGCGACCGGCCCTGTGCGCACTCCCGATGGGGTGAGCAGCGCCGCGTCGTCGGCCCAGCGGAGGGCCAGATCCACGTCATGGGTGGCCATGACCACGGTCGTCCCCGCGTCCCGCAGGCCTTGCAGGGTGGCAAGGAGGCGTTCCTGGCCGTCGGGGTCGAGCCCCGCGGTCGGCTCGTCGAGGATCAGTACGCGGGGGCGCATCGCCACGGCGCCCGCGATGGCCGTCCGCTTCCGCTGGCCGTAGGAGAGCAGATGGGTCGGGCGGTCCGCCAGGGCGCTGATGTCGAGCGCGGCGAGCGCCTCGGCGACCCGGGCCCGCACCTCGGCGTCCGTCAGCCCGAGGTTCAGCGGCCCGAAGGACACGTCCTGCTCGACCGAGGCGGCGAACAGCTGGTCGTCCGGGTCCTGGACGACCAGCTGAACGGTGGTGCGCAGCCGGGTCAGACCCTTGCGGTCGTACGTCACGGGGGCGCCCCTGAGCGTCAACCCGCCCTGCTCCGGGCGGAGTCCGCCGCTCAGCAGCCGCATGAGGGTGGTCTTGCCGCTGCCGTTGCGCCCGAGCAGCGCCAGGGCACGGCCCTCGGTGACATCGAAGTCCAGGCCGCTGAGGACGGTGGGCCCGTCCTCGTAGGCATAGGAAGCATCGCGCAGAGCGACCAAGGACTCGCCCGGCTCGCGAGGAGCGCTCGGCTCGCTCATGGAAGAAGCCTTTCCAGTACGAGGGTGAGGGCCGCCAGGCCCGTGAGGAGTACGGCGCTCATGGCGACGAAGCTCCGGGAGATCCGGGCGTCGGGCACGAGCACCCGCAGGGTTCCGTCGTAGCCGCGTCCGGCGAGCCCGGCCTGCAGCCGGGTCGCCCGGTCGAAGGCGCGCACGAACGCGGTGGCGCCAAGACCGCCGAGGGAGCGCCAGGTGGCGGCCCGGGTGGTGTGGCCGAGCCGCGCGGCCTGCGCCTGCCGGATCCTGCTCATGGAGTCCAGGAGCAGGAAGCTCATCCGGTACATGACGAGCGCCACGTCCACGACCGGCGCCGGAACGCCCGCCTTCACCAGGCGGGGCAGCAGATCCGACATCGGTGTCGTGAAGGCGAAAAGGAGGACGCCGAGCGAGGCCGCCGAGGTGCGCAGGAGCAGGCCGCCCGCCCGCGTGGGTCCGCCGTCGGCGAGCGTGACGAACCCTTCGGGTCCGCCGAGTTGGACGATCAGGGTCAGGGCGCCGGTGACGCAGAAGCCGAGCGGTACGCGGTAGGCGCGCCACAGTTTGCGCGGCGGCACCCCCGCGGGTCCGAGCAGCACGGCGAGCGCGGCGATCAGCACCAGGGCGGCGCCCGGCCAGGGCGGCAGGGAGACGGCCAGGACAGTGAGGCCGAGCCCGAGCACGGCCTTGTCCACGGGGTGGCGGCGGCGCCAGCGACTGCTGTGCGCCGCCGCGTCGATGGGCAGCACGCGGGGTCAGACCTGCTCGGTCTCGGGCCGGGGGCCCTCCACGTCGGAGTGCTGCTCCGCGGGTGCGTCCTCGGCCCGTGCGATCTCCGCGCCCTGACGGCGTCCCTTGCGCAGACCGAAGTAGTACGCGAGGACGCCCGCTCCCAGTGCCGCCTGCAGGGCGAAGAGCGCCGACTCGACCTCGCCGGAAGGGGGCTCGTACAGCGGCGAGAACCACGGCTCGTAATCCGGCTTGATCTCCGTGATCGCGGTCTCGGCCTGGGCGTCGGACCCGGTGAACGGCTCCTTCTCGTCGTCGCCGAGGCCGAGGGCCAACGGCAGCACCGCGAGCGCGGCGACGATGAGGAGGAGCAGAGTGTTGATCTTCGCGTTCCTGCTCATCAGGCGCCGGCCCCCGTCTCCGTCTTGGCGTCCGTCTTGGCGTCCCTGTCCGTCTTCGCGGCCGACTGCTTGCCCTGGAGCAGCACGCCGAGCCGCGTGAGCTCGCCCTTGCTGGACTGCACGAGCAGCCGCATCACGATGACGGTGAGCAGTCCCTCGCTGACCGCGAGGGGGATCTGCGTGACGGCGAAGATGCCGCCGAACTTGCCCAGGGCGCCGATGAATCCGCTGCTCGGGTCGGGGAACGCCAGGGCGAGCTGGACGCTGGTGACGCAGTACGTGGACAGGTCGGCGACGAACGCACCGAAGAACACGGCGACCATGAGCGGCACGTCGTACCGCTTCAGGAGCCGGTAGACGGCGTATCCGGCCCATGGCCCGATGATCGCCATGGAGAAGACGTTCGCGCCCAGCGTGGTGAGCCCGCCGTGGGCGAGCAGCAGGGCCTGGAACAGCAGCGTGATGGTGCCGAGCACCGTCATGATCGGCGGCCGGAACAGGATCGCGCCGAGCCCGGTGCCCGTCGGGTGTGAGCAACTGCCCGTAACGGACGGGATTTTCAGTGCGGAAAGGACAAAAGTGAAGGCACCGGAGGCGCCCAGGAGCAGTGTGCTCTCCGGGTGTTCCTTGACCTCACGGGTCAGGGAGCGGACTCCGTGGACTACGAACGGCGCGGACGCTACGCCCCAGGCGATCGCGTGCGCCGGCGGCAGGAAACCCTCGGCTATGTGCATGGCTAAGCAGACCCTCTCCAGCACCTCGTGGATGGACAACGCGCCTTGGCCGGTCTCCTGGCTGACGGGTCGTACCGACCGGACTCCGCCTTCCCGGGTGCGTGTGCACCCAGTGGCTGCCGCGAGGGCTGGAGCCGGACTTCCCGATCACAGTGGCGAGGGCCGCACCGGCATCACACCGATTTCCCGTTCACCAAGGCGTGGCGACCTTAGTGCGCAACTGAGTTTCCTGACAACTTGCAGGGCCACTGCAGCTGTGGCACACACGAGCGCACACGACCAGGGCGTACGCCCCTGGTCAGCGCGTGTGCTCCCCGGCCACGGGGTAGGGGACGAAGGTGCTGCTGTTCTCGTCGATCGCCAGGCGGCGGTCCAGTGGAGGCACCGCCCGCTGGGGGCAGTCGGTGCGTTCGCAGAGGCGGCAGCCCATGCCGATGGGCACGGCGGATGAGGCACTGTCGAGGTCGAGGCCGTCGGAGTAGACCAGCCGTGACGCGTGGCGGATCTCGCAGCCGAGGCCGATGGCGAAGGTCTTGCCGGGCTCGCCCCAGCCGCCGCGGTGCCGGGTGACCGCACGGGCGGTCCACAGGAATCGCTGACCGTCCGGCATGGAGGCGACCTGGACATGGATGCGGCCGGGGGCGGCGAACGCCTCGTACACGTTCCACAGCGGGCAGGTGCCGCCCGCGCGGGAGAAGTGGAACGCGGTCGCGGACTGACGCTTCGACATGTTCCCCGCCCGGTCGACCCGGACGAAGGAGAAGGGCACGCCACGCAGCCGGGGCCGCTGCAGGGTGCTGAGGCGGTGGCAGATCGTCTCGTAGCCGAGCCCGAAGTGGTCGGTCAGCCGCTCGATGTCGTAGCGGAACTCCTCCGCGGCCGCGTGGAAGCGGCGGTAGGGCAGGATCAGGGCGGCGGCGAAGTAGTTGGCGATGCCGATGCGGGCCAGCGGCCAGGCCGCCGTCTCCCGGTCGAAGTCCTGGGAGGCGAGGGCGGACACCTCGTCCGCGTACTCGAGCAGCGCGAGCTGGGTGGCCATCCGGAAGGCCTGTTGGCCCGGGCGCAGCCGGTTGGAGAGGTGCAGGACCCGGGCCGTCGGGTCGTAGTGGTGCAGGAGCTGGTCGGCGTCCGCGGCCAGCCGCACCCCGTGGCGCTCGGCGAGGCGCGCGGACAGGGCACGCACGACCTCGCCGGGACGTACGCCGATCTCGGCCGCGAACTGTTCGGCGGCCAGGTCGATCTCGTGCAGGTAGTTCTGGCGCCGGTAGAAGAACTCACGGATCTCCTCGTGCGCGGAACGGGGCTGTGCCGCCGTTCCCGGCCCCCGCCCGTCCGCGGCTTCGGAGAGCTGTTCGGTCAGGTGCTGGTTCCGGCGGCCGAGGTCCACCAGGACCGTCGCCACGGCGGGCATGCGCGACGCCAGGTCCGAGAGGTCGGACGCGGAGACCCGGCCCGCGGAGACCTCGCCGGTCAGGGCGTCCCGCAGATCGGCCACCAGGCGGCTGGTGTCGCGCTCGGAGAAGAAGCCCGGGTCGACGCCGAACGCCTCCGTGAGGCGCAGCAGCACGGGCACGGTCAGCGGCCGGGAGTCGTGCTCCATCTGGTTCAGATAGCTCGGCGAGATGGCCAGGGTGCGGGCCAGGTCGGCCTGGCTCATGCGGCGCTCCTCCCGCAGCCGTCGCAGCCGCGCTCCCGCGTATGTCTTGCTCACCCGTGGCTCCTGTCCGGTCACGATCGCCCTCGTCGGCACTGCTCGCGATGGTAGCCACGCGAACGAAGATTTCGGCATTAACAGAATTGGCAGAACGGCGAGCAAAGATGCGCAGAACTTGGCATCTTTCCCCGCTTGTTGGCACTGAGTGCCGATGCGAGAGTCGTACCGCGGCCCGCCGTACTCCGCATGGCGGGCCGCATCCCAGATTCACTCGGCACTCAGTGCCAGGCGTTCGCATAGTTTACGAGTCTCCAGGAGACGGTCATGGCATCACAGGCAGGGACGACGACGGCAACGGCCCAGGAGCTGGCTCAGCGGTGGGCGACCGACACCCGGTGGAAGGGCATCGAGCGCACCTACTCCGCCGATGACGTGGTCAGGCTCTCCGGCAGCGTCCGCGAGGAACACACGCTCGCCCGGCGCGGGGCCGAGCGGCTGTGGCGCCAATTGCACGAGCAGGACTACATCCACGCGCTCGGCGCACTGACCGGCGGCCAGGCGGTCCAGCAGGTCAAGGCCGGTCTTCAGGCGATCTACCTGTCCGGCTGGCAGGTGGCCGCCGACGCCAACCAGGCCGGGCACACCTACCCCGACCAGTCGCTCTACCCGGCCAACTCGGTGCCGCAGGTGGTCCGTCGGATCAACAACGCGCTGCTGCGCGCCGACCAGATCGCCACCGCCGAGGGCGGCGACGACACCACCGACTGGCTCGCGCCGATCGTCGCCGACGCCGAGGCGGGCTTCGGCGGACCGCTCAACGCCTTCGAGCTGACCAAGGCGATGATCGCCGCGGGCGCCGCGGGCATCCACTACGAGGACCAGCTGGCCTCGGAGAAGAAGTGCGGTCACCTGGGCGGAAAGGTGCTCGTGCCGACCGGCCAGCACATCCGCACCCTCAACGCGGCCCGCCTGGCCGCCGACATCGCCGATGTGCCGACGCTGATCGTGGCGCGCACCGACGCGCTCGCGGCGAACCTGCTGACCAGCGATGTCGACGAGCGTGACGCCGAGTTCGTCACGGGCGAGCGCACCGCCGAGGGCTTCTACCGGGTGCGCAGCGGCATGGCGCCCGTCATCGCCCGCGGCCTCGCCTACGCCCCGTACGCGGACCTCATCTGGGTCGAGACCGGCACCCCGGACCTCGCCCAGGCACGCGAGTTCGCCGAGGCGATCCACGCCGAGCACCCCGACCAGATGCTCGCCTACAACTGCTCGCCGTCGTTCAACTGGCGTGCCGCCCTGGACGACGACCAGATCGCCAAGTTCCAGCGCGAACTGGGCGCCATGGGCTACCGCTTCCAGTTCATCACGCTTGCCGGCTTCCACTCCCTCAACCACGGCATGTTCGACCTGGCCCGCGGCTATGCCGAGCACGGCATGACCGCCTATGTCGACCTCCAGGAGCGCGAGTTCGCCGCGCAGGCGCAGGGCTTCACCGCCGTGAAGCACCAGCGCGAGGTCGGCACCGGCTACTTCGACCAGGTGTCCACCGCCGTCAACCCGGCCTCCTCCACGACGGCGCTTGCCGGATCCACCGAGGAAGAGCAGTTCCACTAGGCGCTTGGGCGCTTCGCTGGATCACCGCATCGACAACCGAGGGCCGGTGGGGGCTGGGCGCGCCCACGGGGCGGAGCCCCATGTGTCACAGCCCCGCGCCCCTTCGGGGCGCCTCCACTTCCGCACACCCCCCTGAGGAGACCCGCATGACCATCTCCGCTCCGACAAGCCGTGCTCAGGTCCTCGGCGCACCGGCTGACCGTCACGACGAGATCCTCACTCCCGAGGCGCTGGAGTTCGTCGGCCGCCTCGTCGACGCCTTCGCCGACCGCCGCCTGGAGATCCTCAAGGAGCGCACGCGGGTGGGAGCCCGCCTTGCTTCCGGCTCCCCGCTCGACTTCTCCGTCGCCACCGCCCGCATACGGGCGGACGACTCCTGGCAGGTGGCGCCCCCGGCACCCGGACTGACCGACCGACGTGTGGAGATCACAGGACCGCCGGAACGCGGGATGGCGGTCAACGCCCTCAACTCCGGTGCCCAGGTGTGGATGGCGGACTTCGAGGACGCGACCTCACCCACCTGGGACAACATCATCGGCGGTCAGCTGAACCTGCTCGACGCCATCGAGCGCAGGATCGACTTCACCACGCCGTACGGCAGGCGGTACCGGCTCGGCGAGCAGGTCGCGACCATCGTCGTCCGCCCGCGCGGCTGGCACCTGACCGAGGAGCACCTGGAGATCGGCGGCCGGCCAGCGCCCGCGTCCCTCGTGGACTTCGGCCTCTACTTCTTCCACTGCGCCCAGCGGCAGATCGAAGCGGGGCGCGGCCCGTACTTCTACCTGCCGAAGCTGGAGAGCCGCGACGAGGCGCGGCTGTGGAACGACGTGTTCATCCTGGCCCAGGACCTCATCGGCATCCCCCGCGGCACGATCCGGGCCACGGCCTTGATCGAGACCATCACGGCGGCCGTCCAGATGGAGGAGATCCTCTACGAGCTGCGCGAGCACAGCTCGGGCCTCAACGCCGGCCGCTGGGACTACCTCTTCAGCCTCATCAAGACCTTCGGACACCGCACCGACTTCCTGCTGCCCGACCGGGCCAAGGTCACCATGACCGCCCCCTTCATGCGCGCGTACACCGAACTCCTGGTGCGCACCTGCCACAAGCGGGGCGCCCACGCCATCGGCGGCATGGCCGCTCACGTACCCGGCAAGGACCCCGACGCCCACCGGGCGGCCCTCGCCAGGGTGCGGCTCGACAAGGAACGCGAGGCCGAGGACGGGTTCGACGGCTCCTGGGTCGCCCACCCCGCGCTCGTGCCCGTCTGCCGCGAGGTGTTCGACGGGGTGCTCGACACCCGCCCGCACCAGATCGACCGCACCCGCGACGACGTCGAGGTGACGGCGGCACGGTTGCTCTCCGTACGCCGCATCAGCGCGCCGCCCACCTCGGAGGGCGTACGCACCAACATCGCCGTCGCCCTGCGCTACTTCGCCGCATGGCTGCACGGCCAGGGAGCCGTCGCCCTGTACGGGCTGATGGAGGACGCCGCCACCGCCGAGATCGCCCGGGTGCAGATCTGGCAGTGGCTGCGCCACCGGGCCGTCGATCGCGAGGCGGTGTCGGAGGTGGTGGAGGACGAGCTCGCCGCCCTGGGGGCGGAGTACCCGTGGGCGCCCCTCGACGAGATCCGCGGTCTCTTCGAACGGACCGCGCTGGCACGGGAGTTGCCCGCCTTCTTCACCACGGATGCCTACAGCCGCCACCTCGTGCGTCACCTGGAGGGACAGTCATGACCGCGGCCATCCGCCGGGTCGGTGTGGTGGGCGGGGGCCAGATGGGCGCCGGAATCGCCGAGGTGTGCGCCCGCGCCGGCCTGGACACCGTCGTCTGCGAGGCCGACGCCCTCACCGCCCGCGCAGCCCGCGAGCGGGTCGCCGTATCGCTCGAACGAGCCGTGCAGCGCGGCAAGTTGGACCGCATCGGCGCCGAGGACGCGCTGGCCCGCATGGTCTTCACCGGCAGCATCGACGACCTGGCCGACCGTCAGCTCGTCGTCGAGGCCGTCGTCGAGGACACCGCGGCGAATACGGAGATCTTCGCCACCCTGGACAAGGTCGTCGAGGACCCGGGGGCGATCCTGGCCACCAACACCTCGTCCATCCCGGTCATGCGTCTGGGCATGGCGACCCGGCGCGCCGACCGTGTCCTCGGGCTGCACTTCTTCAATCCCGCCCCCGTGCTCCCCCTGGTCGAGATCGTCTCCTCGCTGCACACGGCCGCAGAAACCGTCGCCGCCGTCGAGGACTTCGCCACGCACACCCTGGGCAAGACGGTCGTCCGGTCGCAGGACAGAGCGGGCTTCGTCGTCAACGCCCTGCTCGTCCCCTACCTCCTCTCGGCGATCCGGATGACGGAGTCGGGCTTCGCCACGGCCGCCGATGTGGACGCGGGCATGGAGTTGGGCTGCGCGCACCCGATGGGGCCGCTGAAGCTGGCGGACCTGATCGGCCTGGACACGGTCGCCTCCATCGCGGCGTCTCTCTACGAAGAGTTCAAGGAACCCCTGTACGCACCGCCGCCGCTGCTCCGGCGCATGGTGGAGGCGGGGCTGCTCGGCCGCAAGACCGGCCGCGGGTTCCACATCTACGACCGGGGCTGAGGGGCCCGGGTCCGCCGCTGGGCTGAGGGGCCCGCGGCTGCTGTGAGCGGGGCGCGGAACAGAGTGGTGATCTGTTCCGCGCCCCTTCACGTGTTCGCGCGGCCGGTTCACGTGTTCGCCCGCGCCGGGCGGGTCCGTGTCTCACCTCACGGTCCGGAATGTGATCAGTGCTGCCCAAGAGGCCGACCACCCCTTAGCCTGACCAGTGCAGCTGGTTCGCCCTGTCCGCCAGGCAGAGGTGTCGTAAGAGGGAACCCGGTGGGAATCCGGGACTGCCCCGCAGCGGTGAGTGGGAACGACCGCCGTCATACGCACTGGATCCAAGCGCGGATCCGGGAAGCGACGGCCAGTAGGAACCTGTCTCGGCAGGTGTGCCCGCGAGTCCGAAGACCTGCCCGTTGCCCGTACGTGACCCCTCACGTGCGGACATCTCGGTGACCTCGTGGGCGGGTCGGCGTCAGATCAGGTGGAGCACCGCGCCGGTGGCGCGCGTCCGGTCCGCCCGGTTCGTCATCCCTTCGCGTCCGTGTCCCGTCACCGGGATCTCAGGAGTCATCTCGCGAAGGAGATTTCCGTGACAACGAAGTCCGCAGCCGCGGCAGCACAGGCCACTGTGTACGGCTACCCCCGCCAGGGCCCCGACCGGGAACTGAAGAAGGCCGTCGAGGGCTACTGGAAGGGCCGCGTCACCGCCGACGCCCTCCGGTACACCGCGGCGCAGCTGCGCCGGTCCACCTGGCAGCGTCTGGTCGACGCGGGCATCCATGAGGTGCCGACCGGTGACTTCTCGTACTACGACCACGTCCTGGACACCAGCGTCATGGTCGGCGCCGTCCCCCCGCGGCACCGCGAGGCCGTCGACACGGACCCGCTCGACGGCTATTTCGCGATGGCCCGCGGCACCCAGGACGTGGCCCCCCTCGAGATGACCAAGTGGTTCGACACCAACTACCACTACCTCGTGCCGGAGCTCGGCCCCGACACCGTCTTCACCGCCGACTCCGCCAAGCAGGTCGCCGAGCTGAAGGAGGCCCTCGCGATGGGCTTCGCGGCCCGCCCGGTCCTCGTCGGTCCGGTCACTTATCTGCTGCTCGCCAAGCCCGCGCCCGGCGTGGCCGCCGACTTCGAGCCGCTGACGCTCCTCGACCGCCTGCTGCCCGTGTACGCCGAGGTCCTGGCCGACCTGCGCGCCGCGGGCGCCGAGTGGGCGCAGCTCGACGAGCCCGCCCTGGTCCAGGACCGCACCCCGGCCGAGCTCAACGCCGCCGCCCGCGCCTACCGCGATCTGGGTGCTCTCACCGACCGCCCGAAGCTTCTTGTCGGTTCCTACTTCGGCAGGCTCGGCGAGGCGCTGCCGGTGCTCGCCAAGGCGCCGGTCGAGGGCCTCGCCCTTGACTTCACCGAGGCCGCCGCCAGTCAGCTCGAGGACCTCGCCGCCGTCGGCGGGCTGCCCGGCAAGCGTCTGGTCGCGGGCGTCGTCAACGGCCGCAACATCTGGATCAACGACCTGGAGAAGTCCCTGTCCACCCTGGGCACGCTCCTGGGGCTCGCCGAACGGGTCGACGTCTCCGCGTCCTGCTCCCTGCTGCACGTCCCGCTGGACGCCACCGCCGAGCGGGACATCGACCCGCAGATCGCCCGCTGGCTGGCCTTCGCCCACCAGAAGACCACCGAGATCGCCACGCTGGCCCGCGGTCTGGCCCAGGGCACGGGCGCCATCACGGCCGAACTGTCCGCCAACCGGGCCGACCTGGCGTCCCGCTCGGGCTCGGCCCTCACCCACGACCCGGCCGTACGCTCACGCGTCGCCTCCGTCACGGGCGCCGATGCCCGCCGCGCCCACGCCTACCCGGAGCGTGCGGCGGCCCAGCGGGCCCGGCTCGGCCTGCCGCAACTGCCCACGACCACCATCGGCTCCTTCCCGCAGACCACCGAACTGCGCACGGCACGGGCCGACTTGCGTGCGGGCCGTATCGACACGGCAGGCTACGAGGAGCGCATCAAGAACGAGATCCGCGAGGTGCTCGCCTTCCAGGAGAAGGCGGGCATCGACGTCCTGGTGCACGGCGAGCCCGAACGCAACGACATGGTGCAGTACTTCGCCGAGCAGCTCACCGGCTACCTCGCCACGCAGCACGGCTGGGTCCAGTCGTACGGCACCCGCTATGTGCGCCCGCCGGTCCTCGCCGGCGACATCTCCCGGCCCGAGCCGATGACGGTGCGCTGGACCTCGTACGCCAACTCCCTCACCGAACGCCCCGTCAAGGGCATGCTCACCGGTCCTGTCACCATGCTCGCCTGGTCGTTCGTCCGCGACGACCAGCCACTCGGAGACACCGCGCGCCAGGTCGCCCTCGCCCTGCGCGACGAGGTCAACGACCTGGAGACGGCAGGCACTTCGGTGATCCAGGTCGACGAACCGGCGCTGCGCGAGACGCTTCCGCTGCGCACCGCCGAGCACGCCGCGTACCTGGACTGGGCCACGGAATCCTTCCGCCTCACCACCAGCGGCGTCCGCCCGGACACACAGATCCACACCCACATGTGCTACGCCGAGTTCGGCGACATCGTCCAGGCCATCGACGACCTCGACGCCGACGTCATCAGCCTGGAGGCCGCCCGCTCACACATGCAGGTGGCCCGCGAACTGGCCGAGCACGGCTACCCGCGCGAGGCGGGCCCTGGCGTCTACGACATCCACTCCCCGCGCGTACCGAGCACCGAGGAGGCAGCGGCCCTGTTGCGCAAGGGACTTGAGGCCATCCCCGCCGAGCGGCTGTGGGTGAACCCCGACTGCGGCCTCAAGACCCGCGGCTGGCCCGAGACCCGAGCCTCCCTGGAGAACCTGGTCGCGGCGGCGCGTGAGGTGAGGGCGGAGCTGCCTTCGGGTTCCTGACCCGAACGAGCGGGACGGGGCGGCCATTCGAGGGCGAATGGCCGCCCCGTTCCGTGGGGACGCCCTCAGCCCCCATCCGTATGAGCCACCCGAGACAACAGCACATGCAACATCTCCCGCTCCTGCGGACCGAGCGGGGCGAGCAGTTCGTCGGTGACGCCGCGGGCCACCTCGTCGGAGTCGCGCAGGAAGTCGTGGCCCGCCGGGGCGAGGGCGACGATGCGGCGGCGGCGGTCGTCGGGGGCGGGGCGGCGCTCGACGAAGCCGAGGCGTTCCAGGTCGTCGACCAGGCCGACGATCGCGCTGGGGTCGTAGCCGAGTTCCTGGCTCAGCTCCCGCTGTGCCGCGCCCTCTACCGTGGCCAGATAGCGCAGCAGCGCGTAGTGGCGCAGGCGTAGGCCGGATCTCTGGAGCGCCGCGTTGAAGAGCTGCCCCGAGCGCAGGCCGAGGCGGTAGAGCAGGTAGCCCGCGTCGGCGTGGAGGCCGCGCATCCAGGGTGCGCCCTCGTCGACGGATCCTTCCTCCACGGGCTCGGCGGTGGTCTTCCGGCTGGTCATGAGGGGTGCTCTCCCTGATCGGTGCTGCGCGGGCCTACGGCGGACGTCGCTGACAGTCTCCAGCATGCCGCATTATCGATGTTGGAAACAATCATTGACGACAACAATGGTTTGTCTTAGCTTCCTTTCTGCGGGCCGGTGCCGAGCGGAGTCGTGTTCCCCCGCCCGCCAACCCATCTGTTCTCGCTGCCTGTTGAAGGGTTTTTCCATGCTGGACTCATACGCCGTGGACCTGCGCGGCAAGGTCGCCGTCGTCACGGGATCGGGGCGCGGCCTCGGCCTCGCCTACGCCCGCGCCCTCGCTCGCGCCGGAGCCGCGGTGGTCGTCAACGACGTCGACGAGGAAGCGGCCGAGCAGGCCGTAAAGACCATCACGGAGGCAG
>NZ_BAAAUG010000086.1:0-30707 GCF_039533825.1 Streptomyces rectiviolaceus | reverse complement strand
CCGTCGAGGAGTTCGGGCGGCTCGACGCGATGGTGACCAACGCCGGGATCCTGCGTGACCGGGTGTTGTGGAAGATGACCGACGAGGATTTCGACGCGGTCGTCACCACCCACCTGCGGGGCACCTTCACCTGCGCACGCGCCGCCGCCGTACGCATGCGGGAGCAGGGCGAGGGCGGCAGCCTGATCCTGGTCGGCTCCCCCGCCGGGCAGCGCGGCAACTTCGGGCAGACCAACTACGCCGCCGCCAAGGCCGGGATCGCGGCCATGGTGCGTACGTGGTCGATGGAGCTTGCCAGGGCCGGCATCACCGTCAACGCGATCGTGCCGGTGGCCGCCACCGCGATGACGGAGACCATCCCCGCCTTCGCCCCGTACATCGAGGCCATGAAGGAGGGGCAGCCGCTGCCGGACTTCCTCCGCAAGGGCGAGGGGTTCGGCACGGCCGACGACTGCGCCGCGCTCGTCCCCTTCCTGGCCTCCGAATTCGCCCGCGACGTGACCGGCCAGTGCGTCGGCATCGGCGGCGACCGGCTCGCCCTGTGGTCGCATCCGCAGGAGGCCTCCGTGGCGTACGCGGACGGCGGCTGGACCCCGGAGACCATCGCCGCCGCCTGGCACACCTCCGTGGGCAGCGCCCCGGAGACGGTCGGCATCCCCGCCCCCAAGATCCCCGGGGCGTGAGGGAGTTGGACCTCTCCGAGCTCACCGCGATCGACGTCCACACGCACGCCGAGGTCTCATCGCAGGGGCACGCCTCGCTCGACGAGGACCTCGACGCCGCCTCCAGCGCCTACTTCAAGGTCGAGGGCCGCAAGCGCAAGCCCACCCTCCCGGAGATGGCCGCCTACTACCGCGAGCGCAAGATGGCCGCCGTCGTCTTCACGGTGGACGCCGAAGCCGCCACCGGCACCGCGCCCGTCCCCAACGAGGAGGTCGCCGAGGCCGCCGCCGCCCACCCCGACGTGCTGATCCCGTTCGCGTCCGTCGACCCGTTCCGCGGGAAGGCGGGCGTGCGGCAGGCCCGTCGCCTCGTGGAGGAGTACGGGGTCAAGGGCTTCAAGTTCCACCCCAGCATCCAGGGCTTCTTCCCCAACGACCGTTCTCTCGCCTACGCGTTGTACGAGGTCATCGAGGAGACCGGCTGCGTCGCCCTCTTCCACACCGGCCAGACCGGCATCGGCGCGGGCGTGCCCGGAGGCGGCGGGATCCGTCTGAAGTACTCGAATCCGATGCACGTCGACGACGTGGCCGCCGACTTCCCGCACCTGAAGATCATCCTCGCGCATCCGTCCTTCCCCTGGCAGGACGAGGCGCTCGCCGTCGCCACGCACAAGCCGGGCGTGCACATCGACCTGTCGGGGTGGTCGCCGAAGTACTTCCCGACCCAACTCGTGCACTACGCCAACACCTTGCTCAAGGACAAGGTGCTCTTCGGTTCCGACTTCCCCGTCCTCACGCCCGACCGCTGGCTCGCGGACTTCGCGAAGCTGGCGATCAAGGACGAGGTCCGCCCCAAGATCCTCAAGGAGAACGCCGCCCGTCTGCTCGGGCTCAAGTAGAGGGGGCGCCATGCGCAACGAAGGACTCGGCTCCTGGCCCGCGCGCCGGGCCCGCAAGACCCCGCACCGCACCGCCCTCACCCACGAGGGCCGCACCATCAGTTACGCCGCCCTGCACTCCCGCGTCCTGCGGCTCGCCCACGCGCTGCGTGCCCGAGGCGTCCGACGCGGGGACCGGATCGCCTACCTCGGGCCCAACCACCCGGCCTTCCTGGAGACCTTCTTCGCGGCAGGAACGCTCGGCGCGCTCTTCGTGCCGCTCAACACTCGCCTGTCCGTGCCCGAGATCGCGTACCAACTGGCCGACGCGGGCGCCCGCACGCTGGTCCACTCCCCCGCGCACGCCGCTGTCGCGCCGGAGCTGGGGCGGGCAGCACAGGTGGATCTCTTCGTCGAAGTGGGCGCGGACTACGAGGAGTTGATCGAAGGGTCCGTCGAGGATCCCCTGGACGAGGCGGTCGGCGGGGACGACGTGTGCCTCCTGATGTACACCTCCGGCACCACGGGCCGCCCCAAGGGCGCCATGCTCACCCACGCCAACCTCACCTGGAACGCCGTCAACGTCCTCGTCGACGCCGACCTCACCGCCGACACCGTCGCCCTGGTCTCCGCCCCGCTCTTCCATGCCGCGGCGCTCGGCATGCTCACCCTCCCCGTGCTCCTCAAGGGCGGCCACTGCGTGCTCGTCGAGTCCTTCGACCCGGCCGGGACCTTCGGCCTCGTCGAACAGCACGGCGTCAGCGCGATGTTCGGGGTGCCCACGATGTACGAGCGCCTCGCCCGCGAGCCGCGCTGGCGGTCGGCCGACCTGTCCTCGCTGCGGATCCTCATGTGCGGCGGGGCGCCTGTGCCCGCGCCGCTGATCGAGACGTACGCGGAGCGCGGGCTCGCGTTCCAGCAGGGGTACGGGATGACGGAGGCCGCGCCAGGCGCGCTCTACCTCGACGCCGAGCACGCGGCGCGCAAGGCGGGCTCGGCCGGGGTGCCGCACTTCTTCACCGACGTACGCGTCGTGCGCCCTGATCTCTCCCTTGCGGCCACCGGGGAGACCGGCGAGGTCCTCGTGCGCGGGCCCCATGTCATGACCGGCTACTGGCAGTTGCCGGAAGAGACCGCCACCGCCTTCGCCTACGGCTGGTTCCGCACCGGCGACGCGGCGCGGGTGGACGCCGACGGCTTCGTCACCATCGCCGACCGCCTCAAGGACATGATCATCTCCGGCGGCGAGAACATCTACCCGGCCGAGGTCGAGAGCGCGCTCCTCGCCCACCCCGACGTGGTGGAGTGCGCCGTCATCGGCGTGCCGGACGCCCGCTGGGGCGAAGTGCCGCGCGCCGTCGTCGTGCCGCGCGAGGGCGCGTCCCCCGCCCCGGACGAAGTACTGGGCTTCCTCGCCGGACGGCTGGCCAAATACAAGATCCCCAAGTCGGTGGTGTGTGTACGCGAACTGCCGCGCACCGCCTCCGGGAAGCTCCACAAGCCCACGCTGCGCCGCGACCACGGCGGCCCGCAGACACCCACCACCGAAGGAGAAGAATCCCAATGACCGTCACCGCCAACGGACTTGACGAGCTGCAGGCCCTCGCAGGCAGCGAGCTCGGCGTCACCGACTGGCTCGAGGTCGACCAGGACCGCATCGACACCTTCGCCACCGCGACCGACGACCACCAGTGGATCCACACCGACCCCGAGAAGGCCTCCCAGGGCCCCTTCGGGGCGCCGATCGCACACGGCTACCTCACCCTGTCCCTCTTCATCCCGCTCTTCACCGACCTCCTCGACGTCCAGGGCGTCACCACGAAGGTCAACTACGGCCTGGACAAGGTGCGTTTCCCCTCCCCCGTGAAGGCGGGCTCCCGGATACGCCTGCGCGCCACGCTCGCCTCCGTCGACGAGGTGCGCGGCGGGGTGCAGATCGCGGTCGACGGCACGGTCGAGATCGAGGGCGGCGACAAGCCCGCCTGTGTCCTGCGGAGCCTGTCCCGCTTCTACGCCTGAGGAGCCCGCCACCATGACGCACCCACCCGCCGGAAAGGCAAGCTCCGGGACCGGACCCGAGGAGGGCGAAACAGGATCCGCGCAACTGCGCCGCGTGGCCCTGTCCGGACTGCTCGGCACGGCGATCGAGTTCTACGACTTCCTCGTGTACGGCACCATCGCCGCGCTCGTCTTCGGCGACCTCTTCTTCCCCGATGCCGACCCGGCGGTAGGCACGGTGGCCGCCTTCGGCACGTTCGCAGCGGGCTATCTCGCCCGCCCCCTCGGCGGCATCGTCTTCGGCCACTTCGGCGACCGGCTCGGACGCAAGTCGATGATGCTCCTGACCATGGTCCTGATGGGCGCGGGCAGCTTCCTCATCGGCCTGCTTCCCACGTACGACGCCATCGGCGTCTGGGCGCCCATCCTCCTCGTCCTGCTCCGCGTCGTGCAGGGCATCGCGATCGGCGGCGAATGGGGCGGCGCCACGCTCATGGTCGCCGAACACGCGGGCGACCGGCCGCGCGGCCTGTGGACCAGCTTCACCCAACTCGGCGCCCCGCTGGGCATGGTGCTCTCCACCGGGGTCGTCACGTTGGTGAGCACTCTGCCCGACGACGACTTCCGCGCCTGGGGCTGGCGCGTGCCGTTCCTGCTCTCCTTTCTGCTGCTCGGCGCGGGCCTCTACATACGCCTCAAGGTCACCGAGAGCCCGCTCTTCGCCTCGCTCTCGCAGCGGCGGGAGCGTGCGCGGATGCCACTGCTCGAAGTCCTGCGTGCGCCGCGCCCGGTGCTGCTCGCCTCGGCGGTCGGCATCGGCCCGTTCACCGCGCAGGCACTGATGACGAGCTTCATGATCTCGTACGCCGTCGACGAGGGGTACACACGCCCGCAGGTGCTCACCGGGGTCACCGTCGCCTCCTGCGTGGCCCTTGTCGTGCTGCCGTGCGCGAACCTCCTCTCCGACCGCTTCGGGCGCCGTCCCCTGGTCCTTGCCGGGGCCCTGCTGTCCGCGGCCACCGCCTTCCCGGTCTTCGCGCTCGTGGACAGCCACCGGCCCGGTCTGCTGATCCTCGCCTGCGTGATCGGGCACGGGATCGCCCAGTCCGTGATGTACGGGCCGCTGGGCGCCCTGTTCAGCGAGATGTTCTCGACCCGGGTGCGCTACACCGGTGCCTCGCTCGGCTACCAGACCGCGACGCTGCTCGGCGCCGGTTTCTCGCCGCTGATCGCCAGCGGACTGCTCACCGCTTACGACTCCAGCGACGCCGTCGCCCTGCTGCTCACGGCAGGGGGCGTGATCACCGCGCTCGCCGTCTGGCGGGTCAAGGAGACCAACACCCGGGACCTCGCCGTTCCGGCCGCCCCGATCGCACCGGCAGCGTCCTCCGCATCGTCATCGTCCTCAGCGCCCTCAGCACCGTCAGCGCCCTCCGTACGAGGAGAATCGACATGACACGCACCGCCCAGCCTCGTATCGCCCGGCCTCGTATCGCCCAGCCTCGAATCGCCCGGCGACCCGCGGTCGGTCTCGCGGCCTTGCTGCTCCTCGTTGCGGCGGCCCCGGCCTCCGCCACGCCGTCCACCGCCCGCCACCTGGAAGGCACCCTCCCGTCCGGCGCCGCGTACGTGATCGACACCCCGGACGACTGGAACGGCACCGTCCTGCTCTTCAGCCACGGCTACCGCCCCGAGGGCGCGCCCAACCCGGCCGTGAACGCCCCCGACGAACCCACCAAGAAGCTGCTCCTGAAGGAGGGTTACGCGCTCGTCGGCTCCTCGTACGCGACCAGCGGCTGGTCCGTGGAGCAGGCGGTGCCCGATCAACTGGCCGCGCTCGACGCCTTCAGAGGGGAGGTCGGCGCGGCCCTGCGGACGCTCGCCTGGGGAGAGTCGCTCGGCGGTCTGATCACCACGACGATCGCCGAGCGCCATCCGGGACGCGTCGACGGCTCCCTGTCCATGTGCGGTCTCGTGCACGGCGGGGTCGCCAACTGGAACTCCACGCTGGACGCCACGTTCGCCCTCCGCACTCTCCTCGCGCCGGACTCAGGTGCCTCCGGCAACTCGGGTGCCTCAGGTGACTCGGGCATCCGGCTGACCGGCTTCAAGGACGCCGCCGACGCGGCCACTTCGGCCAAGCGGCTGGGCGAGCGACTGGGCACGGCGCAGAACACCGCGGACGGCCGTGCCCGCATCGCACTCGCCGCCGCGCTGCACAACATCCCGGGCTGGAACGACCCGGGCACGCCACGGCCCGCCCCGGACGACTACCCCGCCCAGCAGGCGAACCAGTACACGGCGGTACGCGGCCTGGTGGCGCAGCCCGGCTTCGCCTGGCGGGAGGAGGCCGAACGGCGCACGGGCGGCAACATGTCCTGGAACACGGGCGTCGACTACTCGGCGATGCTGGCCCGCTCCGCCCACCACAAGGAGGTCAAGGCCCTCTACAAGTCGGCCGGGCTGTCCCTCCGCAGCGACCTCCGCGACCTCGCCCGCGCGCCCCGCGTCAGCGCGGAACCGCGCGCGGTGCGCTACATGGCCGACCACGCCGCGCCCTCCGGCCGCCTGAGCAAGCCCCAGTTCGACATCCACACCACCGGCGACGCACTCGTACCCGTCCAGGTGGAGAACGCCTACCGGCGCGCGGTGACCGGGGCGGACCGCGCCCCGCTGCTGCGCCAGGCGTACACCGAGAACGCCGGACACTGCACCTTCAGCCCCGCCGAACAGCTCGCCGCCGTGCACACGATCACCTACCGGATCACGTCGGGCCACTGGGACGACACCTCACCGGACGCGCTCAACTCCCGCGCCCACCAGGCCGACCCGACCACCCCGGCCCGCTACGCGGCGTACCGACCCGGCCCGTACCCGCGTCCCTTCCAGGCACCGACGCAGGACATCACGCATCACGGATTGTTCAGATAGGCGAGGACGGCGAGGACGCGACGGTTGTTGTTGTCGTCATCGGTGATGCCGAGTTTGCCGAACAGGGAGGTGGTGTACTTGCTGATGGCGCTGTCGCTCAGAAAGAGCCGCCGGGCGACGGCCTGATTGGACAGCCCTTCGGCCATGAGGGCGAGCACGGAGTGTTCGCGTTCGGTGAGCCGTTCAAGTCGCCGGTTCGAGGTCCCGCTGGACAGCAGTTTCGCGATGACCGCCGGGTCCATGGCAGTTCCGCCGGCGGCCACGCGCTCCAGGGCGTCGATGAACTGATCGGCGTCGAACACGCTCTCCTTGAGGAAGTAGCCGATGCCACCGGCGCCGTCGGCCAACAGCTCGCGGGCATAGAGCTGTTCGACGTACTGGGAGAGGATCAGGACCGGCAGGCCGGGCAGTTCGCCGCGTGCGGAGAGCGCCGCCCGCAGGCCCTCGTCCGTCTGGGTCGGCGGCATGCGGACGTCGACGACGGCGACATCCGGGCGCCACTTCAGGAGCGCGTCGAGCGTCTCGGGTCCGGTGGCCGCCGTGGCCACGACTTGGTGTCCGCACGCCTCGATGAGGCGGACCATTCCGTCGCGCAGGAGGTAGAGGTCTTCGGCTACAACGATTCGCATGGCACCACTATTCTCACGCGGGTCGGCCCGCCTGCCGGACTGGTGATCTCCAGGGTGCCGTCGAAGGCCGCGAGGCGGCGGCGCAGTCCCTCAAGTCCGCCGCCCGGGCGCACGCTCGCCCCGCCCCGGCCGTCGTCCTCGACGTCGACGACGAGGTCGGCGCCGTCCCGCGCGACGGAGATCCGCGCCCGGGCCGCGTGGGCGTGCTTGACCGCGTTGGTCAGCAGTTCGGCGATGCCGAAGTACGCGGCGGACTCGATCGGCGGGTCGAGGCGCGGCTGGACATCGGCGCTGACCGCCGCTTCGAGCGGACTGTCCAGGGCGAGAGCGCGGACGGCATCGACAAGCCCTCGGTCGTTGAGCACCGGCGGGTTGATCCCCTTGACCAGTTCGCGGAGCTCGGTCAGTGACGAGGTGGCGCCGGCGCGCGCCTCCCTCATCAGCGCCTTGGCCTGGTCGGGGTCGGTCTCCATCAGCTTCTCCGCGGTCGCCAGCGAGAGCCCGAGCGCGACCAGGCGGGCCTGCGCCCCGTCGTGCAGGTCCCGCTCGATCCGGCGGATCTCGGCGGCCTGCGCGACCGTCGTGTCCGCGCGCTGGGCCGTCAGCTCGTCCACCCGGTCCGCGAGGACCATCGCGGGCGAGGCGCGCAGGAAGCGGGCGGCCACCGGCTCGACGGACCGCCATGCGTACGGAGCTACCGCGATGGCCACGACCAGGCCGAGCACCCCGACGAGGCGCGCGGAGAGCGGCGGTTGGCCGGACCCGATGACCGCCACCGCGACGCCGGCGGGCGGGATCGCCGCGATCACACCCGCGGTGAGCGGGGCGATCCCCGTGAAGCGCAGGTCGCGCCAGTTGGCAGGGTCGCTCCACCAGATCCGCCGGCGCTGGTCCATGAGGGCGTCACGGCGGGTGCGCTCGTAGGAGAAGCCGTTCCACCAGTACCCGGTGGACATCCGCACCACCGGATCCGCCTGCCGGTATCCGGCGGGAATGACGGTGGCCGTCCACTTGGCGACGAGAAGGCGGAACATCCGGCAGACCGGGCGGGACAGGGCGAGCGTGCCCACGCCTGCCAGCACGACCGGCGCCACCCACGACCACGGGTTCCCCGCCCCCCACCAGATCCCCAGCGCCACGGCGGCGGCCCACACCGCCGGGACCAGCATGCTGACGGCCACCACCACGCACGCCCGCACGAACCCCACGCAGGCACTCGCCGCCCACGACACGACCTGTCGCATGACCCTTCTTTCTGCTTCATGAACCCCGGCCGGTCCGGCTCGGTGCCTCCACTGTGCACGGCCCGGACCCCGATGCCTCCCAGGTCAGCCCAGAAGTGGGTCTAGCCCCACCCTCCTCTGTGTCCAGGCCCATACCGCGCCGCCCCCGCACTTCCTAGCGTCGACACCACGTATCCGGTCCACGTATCCGGTCCCGCGTCCAACAGGCAGAGAGCACGAGGAAAAAGAGACATGGAAACCGCCAGCCACAACACGGACTTCGGCAAGGTGAAGGTCCTCGCCGCGGCCTACGGCGCGCTGAGCGCCGCCGTCCTCATCACGGTCGCCGTCCTCGCCGTCACCGGACAGACAGCGACGTCGTTCATGTGGGGCCGATCAGCAGGAGTGCTCGCGAGCGCGGCAGTGACCTACTGGCTGACCGTCCTCGCCTCACGGGGAGCACGGTGGGCCTATCTGCGCGTGCGCATCATCTCGATCGTCGTGCCCATCACGATCGTCTCCATCGACATGATTCCCGGCGCCCTCCCCCTGTGGTTCGTCGCACTGCAGGTCGCGTGCGCGCTCACCATCGGCGCGACCGCCTTCCTCGTCAACGGATCCGCGCTGCGCGCTGCTTTCCCCAAGAGTTCCTAGGGCTCGGGAGACGCGGGCAGAACGGCACCGCGAGGCGGGCTACGTGACCCCGTTCCCGCAGACCGGGCGCGGGGTCACGACTTCTTCCGATCGGCGCCCGGCGGGGCTCAGCTCTCGACGGGGTTGAGCACCACGAAGTCCGCCTTCGACGGGTCGAGGCAGACGGCCAGGCGGCCGACGCCCTCCACATCCTCGGGCCCCATCTGCACACTGCCCCCGTTCTGGGTGACCTGGGCGACCGCGGCGTCGCAGTCGTCGACGGCGAAGACCGGATGCCAGTACGGCCGCCCGTCCGTCAGCGCGAGGTCCTCCTTGCTGAGCTCCATCAGGCCGCCCTGCATGCGCTCCTCGGGAAGCCCGGCGGGAGTCATGAGGGTGTAGGTGCCTGCGCCGCCCGGCAGCTCCATATTGCTGAACTGCCAGCCGAAGACACCTCCGT
The DNA here is from genome assembly GCF_039533825.1 of Streptomyces rectiviolaceus. NCBI lineage: Bacteria > Bacillati > Actinomycetota > Actinomycetes > Kitasatosporales > Streptomycetaceae > Streptomyces > Streptomyces rectiviolaceus. Next base: position 21,293 of record NZ_BAAAUG010000086.1, on the reverse strand, counting down.
AGAACTCCTTCGCGGCGGCGGCGTCACTCGTGAACAGCTCGGTCCAGGACAGCGAGCCCGGCTCGTCCGCCAGCTCGAAGCCCGAGTTCGTCCCTGGCTGCCATACGGCGAACTGGCCGCCCAGCGGGTCGGAGTACTGCGCCATCCGACCCCAGTCGTCGAGGTCCCTCGGCGCCACCCGCACCGTGCCACCCGCGCGCTCCACGGCCTGAGTCGTGGCGTCCGCGTCAGTGACGGTGTAATAGATCATCCAGGCCGGGCGCGCGCCCTCCTCGGTGAGCTTTCCGAGCCCGGCGACGGTCTTGCCGTCCTTCTGGAACATGCCGCCTTCCATGTCCTCCGCCTCGCCCATGGACTCGTACTCCCAGCCGAGCACCGCGCCGTAGAAGGCGGCGGAGGCCCGGACATCCCGCGCGCCGAGGTCGAGCCAGCAGGGAGATCCGGGAGTTAGGTCAGTGGTGATCACGACGATTCCCTTCGCAGGTCCTTGTGACACCAGCCTGGCACTCGGCACTGACAGTCGCGCGTCGGCCGCCGGGCGGGACAGACCGGAAGCGAACGTGGACACACTCCGACCTCCCGGGACAGGCAACAAACGCCCTGGTCAGCGAACGCCCCGGGCTCAGCCCTCGTTGCGGGCGTCCGGCGAACCGCCGGCACCACCGGGCTGTCCGGCGCCGCCCGTCGGCCCGGTGCCGGGCACCGCAACTTCGGGAGGTTTCGCGGCGGGGCCGACCAACTGGTCGGTGCTCTCCCGTGGTGGCGTCAGGAGCGTGTTGAACACGACGCTCAGCTTGTCGACGGTCTGCCGGGAGAACATCCCGACGAGTGCGGCCACGGAGGCCACTCCATAGGGGTTGATGTCTCCGGACGAGGCCACGCTCGTGGTGAGCCCGCCCCGCAGGACGCAGTAGACGACGAGGGCCAGCGACGCACCGACGAGCGGCTCCAACAGGTACATCAGGAACCAGCTCCGCCTGAGACGCCTGTTGCCGACGTACTCGTAGGCCGAGCGCAGAACATGGATCAGGGAGCCCAGCGCGCCGACGGACATCACGACCAGGAAGAGCCGGGTGTCCCTCGCCAGCGTCGGGGTCCAGATCAGTATCCGCGTCCGGCTCACCCTCTCGGTGCTCCCACTCGGGGACTGCGGCTGCGGCCACGCCTGCATCAGAACGGTGGCGGACACAGTGACCAGCGTCAGCAGGACGGCGACAAGAACGATCACGTCCCACGTCGTGGCGAACCTCGTGCCCACAGTCATCCGCTGCGCCTGCCCCGCGGGCGGCTCCTCCGGCCGCGCCGGCTCCTCGTCTGTCACGGCGCTGCCCTAGTCCTGGTCGAGCCGGTTCCAGGCGACCGCGGCAGCGGCACGGGCACCGAGTTCGTCCTCGTAGGGCCGAGTCACGATCACGACATCGCGAGCAGTGGAGAACGCGTGATCCATACTGGTCCGGCGCACCGCCGTCATGAAGAATTTGGCCGCAGGGAACCTCTCGTGGTCCTCCGACACCAGCGGCTCGGGGCCATAGAGCACCACGCGGTCCGGGTTCGCCAGGTTGAGCAGGTCCGCGAGGCCTCGGCCCAGCGCCCGGCCGGCCTCCGTCAAGGCCTCCTCGACGAGCTTGCCGCGGTCTTCGCTCTTGAGCAGGACAAGCGCCCGGGCCAGATCCGGCACCGGATCCCCGCTCATCTCCTGGACCCGCCGCGCGATGGCGTCGCTGCCCGCGACGCTCTCCAGGCAGCCCCTGTTCCCGCAACTGCACTCGTGGCCCTGGTAGTTCTCGACCACGACGTGCCCGATCTCCCCCGCTGCCCCCGAAGCTCCGTGAAGGAGCTCGCCGTCGACCATCAGCCCCGCGCCGATCCCCTTGTCGAGAACGACCGCGGCGAAGTCACTGCTGCCGTCCGCGTCACCGACCGCGAGGGCCAGCTGTGCCATGGCGTTGGCGTCGTTCTCCACCACGGTGGGCAGTCCCGTCGCCTTCTGCAGGAGTTCCCCGAGCGACAGACCGGGCCATGGGGCGTCATCGGCGTAGTTGGGCGCGTTGACGACGTACCCACTGGCCGTCGCCACATGGCCGCCGATCTCCACCCCGAGGCCCGTCCGCCCCGACTTGGCCGCCTCAGCGGCGGCCGGGACCTTGTCGAGCAAGCCGCGGACGAAAAGGGCGAGTTCCTGGATCAACTTCTCCTGGCTGCCGTCGAACCGCGCTTGGATGTGCAGGCTGGTGTACACCTCTCCGCTCGCGTCGGTCACCACGCCTGTCCGTGATTCCGGACGGACCTTGACGCCCACGCAGTAGTCGATACCCGAAGGCGCGGGCGGGATCAGAGCGGCGCTCTCCAGATACTGCGTACCGCGCGGCGTGAGGCTCCACGCGTTGTGGCGCCACTGTCGGCTCTTCCACACCAGGCCGGCCGCCGTCAGCCTTCGGCCGATCCGGCTGATCTCAGTGGCGTCCACCTTGAGCCGGCCGGCGAGTTGCTCGTTGCTCAGGCCCTGCTCTTTGGCCACTTCCAGGAGAAAACTGACGGTGTGTCCCTGAGGGGCGAAGTTCAGTTGCAGTCCTGAGGGCAAGCGGCGCAGCGCCCAGGTCGTCATGTCGAGCAGCCCGAGTAGGTGCCCCCGTTGCTCGGCGCGTTCCGCCTGGTCTCCATCGGCCCGCACATGATGCCCGTACAGCCTGCGGAGTCCGTCGTGTGCGGCCTGGATCACCGGTTCGTCGGCGGTCAACGACGCGTCGGTGACCAGCATGGCCATCGAACTGAAATGCTGCGGCGGAATTATCCGCTCCGCCTTCATCTCCTCAAGTGCGGCCTGCACTTCGCTTAAACGGTCACACGTGGGTCCCGGTGTTTCACTCATGTCACTCGCCCCTTCGTTCCGATCGCCATAGAAGTGCTACCCCAGCATGGGGCGGTGTCAAACGAGCGTCAAGTGACAATTCATGATCGGTTTAAAATGTTCATCGAATCCTTTCTGTTACAGCTTTTTGCCACAAGGTGACACGCATCCATAAGACGTGCCGTTAACATCGCAGTTACACGCTCATGCTTCGGGGGGAGTCATGAATAAAGAGCCGCGCGGTCCCGATCATTCGGTCGACGAGATCGAATTACCGGTCGATCCGGCAGACCTCTTCGTCGTGCTGTACGACGCGCTTCCGAACTGGCCATTCAGCAGCCGCACCGCGAACAAGTGGTTCGGTGACACCAGGGTGCAACAGCGGGCGGAACTGGTCTGCAAGGACGTGCGCAGAGATGGACGCGCCGACATCGACCTGGTGCGCAACCTCATCCGCCAATACGGCGATCAGGGAATGTTCGCCGTACTCATGGGCCTTGACCGTGCCTTCGAAAATGCCGGGATCTACCCCGGAACCATCGGTGAAAAGACGATGAGCTGGCTCAGCCGGCGATACGTGAACACCAACAGCCTCAACAGCAACACGGAGCGGACCGGCCTTCTGCTGCCCCGTTACACCCGACCGGGCAAGGTAATGGTCGAACTCACCGGAAAACCTGAGTTCTTCTCCGTGCACCGAGTCACCCCGGCGGCTCGCGAGGGAATCTGGCACAGCGGTATCCTGCACCTCGAACCACGGGATTTCGACCGAAAGCAAGCGATTTCCATTGGGGCCGCGCCCGTACTGGAGAGCTACCTCGATCTGAAGTTCGAGTCCCCAGAGGGCGACGACGGTATCGGCCTTTACCGCATCGCACCGGACGACGGCCGACTCCGCCCGCGGATCGAAAGGGTGTTCCAGAATCTGGAGAACTCCGGCGCCCAGATAGGTGTGCTGCCGGAATGTACGCTCTCGAACGATCTGTTCAAACACTGGGACACCCTCCTGCACAACGACCCGCCCGCGGCAAGCCGCCTCCAGTGGATCCTTCTCGGCACCGGACCGATCGGCTCCACGGAACCGGCGGAGCCGCCGCCGAACCGGGCCATCCTGCTCGACCGCGAGACCGCGCAGGTGCTGCTGTGGCAGGACAAGATGGCCGGCTTCACCCTGGGCAAGGGACAGGCGGAGGACTGGCAGCTGCCGGACCGGCCCAAATTCGAACCGGCGGCCGAGTACATCTCCAGAGGGCACCAGGTCGCCGTCCTGGAGACCTTCCTCGGCCGCATCGCCATCCTCATCTGTGAGGACATCAAGCAGAACGCCGCTTGGCTGGGCAAGTGCCAGGCGCTCGGTGTCTCGCACATCTTCGTGCCGCTGTTCGCCTCGCCGATCAGCCGGGAGGTCAAACGCTGGGCACTCGAGGCCGCGGAGAACTGTGTCGAGCAGCTGGGCGCGTGGGTCATCCTCTCCAACAGCCTGGCTGTCGAGGAGAAGATGCGCACCCGGCCGGACTTCGTGGCGGACGACGCCTACACCTGTGTCGTGGTCGGCCCTTCACTTCCCCGACCGAAGAAGTACGCCAAGACGCCGGCCCAGTTCTGCCGCTCGGCCACGGCCGAGGAGACAGCCCGGGTCGTCTGCGACGAACATGGGACACCACCCGTCTGCGACCCCGGCGGGCAGGCACCGCTGCCGAAGGTCCGGTGCGGCCCAGAGCCCGAGACCGAGACCGAGACCAAGTCCTGAGCTCAAGCACAGCACGCAGCGGCGAAGCCACCTGTCTGCTGCCTGGAGGTATCGACGGCGCTTGTGGGGCGACCCAAAACTTCTGTTACCCGTTGCCCGGAATGTCCACCTAGTGTCGACTGTGGAACGTGATCAAGCCGATCACCGACAGTGACGCGAGGGAGTGCTGAGCATGGCCGAGAACACGCTGCGGGACAAGGTCGCGGTCGTCGCCGGGGGCGAGAAGAACCTGGGCGGACTGATCAGCAGGACGTTCGCCGATTCCGGGGCGAAGGTCGTCGTCCACTACCACACCTCCGAGAACGACGCCGAGCAGACGGTGAAGGCGATCCAGCAGGCCGGAGGACAGGCCGTCTCCGTCCAGGGCGACCTGACGAAGGTCGCAGACGTACGGCGGCTGTTCGATGCCGCCGTGGACACCTACGGCGGCGTCGATGTCGCGGTGAACACCACCGGGATGGTGCTGCGCAAGCCGATCCTGGAGACCACCGAGGAAGAGTACGACCGCATGTTCGGCGTCAACTCCAAGGCGGCGTACTTCTTCATCCAGGAATCCGGGCGCCGGCTGAACGACCACGGCAAGATCATCAGCCTGGGCACGTCGCTACTGGCCGCTTTCACGGACGGCTACTCGACGTACGCCGGTGGCAAGGCGCCGCTGGAGCACTTCACGCGAGCGGCGGCCAAGGAGTTCGCCGACCGGCGCATCTCGGTGAACACCGTGGCACCCGGTCCGATGGACACGCCGTTCTTCTACCCGCAGGAGACCCCGGAGAGGGTGGAGTTCCACAAGTCGCAGGCGATGGGCGATCAGCTCACCCACATCGAGGACATCGTCCCGGTCATCAAGTTCCTTGCGACCGAGGGCTGGTGGTTCACCGGGCAGACGATGTTCCCCAACGGCGGCTACACCACCCGCTGACCCCTCGCGACCTCCCGTCAGGCCGCACCGGCCGCATCTCGGCACGGTCGGCCGGGAGGTCGCCCCGCAGCTCCAGCGCATGGGGTACTGATGAGTGCACGACCGACCGATCATGCGGTGGCCGCCTTCGTCACCGCGGTCAACGCCGGGCTCACCGACGATCCGCGTCTCACCGGGGCGGTCCGCCACCGCCATGCCGAGGGGCTCTGACGTGGGACTTGACCTGAACAAGCTGGAGCACTTGGTTGCCGTCGCAGAGGAAGGCAGCCTCACCCGTGCCGCCGCTCGTCTGCACCTGTCCCAGCAAGCCCTGTCCAGCTCCATCCGAGTCCTTGAACGGGAAGTAGGCGTGCCCCTGCTGGAACGCGGCAGCGCCGGCATCACCGTGCTGCCCGCCGGCCAGGCCCTGGTCGAGGACGCCCGCGTCCTGAACGGCATGGCCCGCTCCGCCCTGTACCGCGCCCGGTACATCGGGCGCGGAGAAGCCGACACGCTGCGCATCGGCTACACCCCCGCCGTCACCGGCGAGGAGATTGTCGCCCTGCTCTCATCTGTGACCGACGCCCGCCCCGGCATCGCCCCCGAGGTTCATCAGCGCTACCCCGCCGAGCTCACGGCCGCTCTCCTCGCCGGCGATCTCGATGTCGGGCTGTGCCGCGGCACCGCACCGGCCCACGGCCTGACCCGCACCACCCTCGGCCACCAGCGACTGCACATCGCCGTCGCCGCCGACCACCCCATCGCCACCCGCACCGCCGTGTCCCTCGCCGAACTTGCCGACGAACCCTTCATGGTCTGGGGAACCCCTGGCCAGTCCGGCTACACCGACCTCCTCATCGACCACTGCCGCCACGCCGGTTTCGAACCCCGCATCGAACGCACCGACCGCCAAGGCACACCACCGGTCACCGCCGTCATCGGCACCCACCACATCGCCTTCGTCACCACACCACCAGGACCCGCCGCCGGGGGCAAGGCGCGCATCATCAGCCTCGAACCCCCGGTCCACGCACCACTCCACGCGCTCTACCTCGCCCAAACCACCTGCCCCGGCCGCGACACCTTCCTCACCGACGCAACCCTGTGACGGGTCGTTGGAAGCGCTCGACGGGGTTGAGGTAGGAGAGGGTCTCGAGCGGCTGATCAGTGAAGAAGCGGGCCATCAGGTCAGCCAGGTCGGTATCGCGTTCGATCTGGACCAAGTGATCGGACTCCTTGATCGTGGTGAACCGCGCCCGGAGCCCCTGTGCGACCCGCCGCCCTACGAGAGGTGGGGTGATGGTGTCGTGTTCGCCGGTGAACACGAGGACGGGAGCGGTGACGGCCGGCTCGGGCAGGCTCCACGGGTGTGTCAGGAGACGCTCGTGGTGGGTGATGTCCATGGCGAGTTCGCGCTCGGTGAGCTGGGCGAACCTCTGCCCCATGAGGCGGGCAACGGCAGCCCGTCGCCGCACCGGTCCGCGGTCGGGCGGGGCCATGAACTGCTCGACCATGTCCCGGGCCAAGTCGTCGAGCAGGCCATCGTCCACCATGCGGCGCCAGCGTTTGGCGGAGGCGGTGTACTCGGGGGAGATCTCCTCGGCCGTTCCTCCCAGCATCAGACGCGCGATCCGGTGCGGGTGCCGTTGCGCGTACCGCAGGCCGATGGAGGCCCCGAAGCAGGCTCCGAACACGTTGACCGGTCCGAGCGAGAGTGTGTCGACGGCATGGCGGACGGTGTCGGCGAGGAAGTCCATGCCGTGCTCGACCGGGAGGGGGTCGGCGTCCCCGTAGCCGGGCAGTTCCAGGGTCAGCAGGCTGGTGTGCGACAGGATCTGCCGCTCGTACCGCAGCCAGGAGAAACGGTCTTGCGATGAGCCGCCAAGAACGACGACGGGCTCGGTGGCTGCGCTGCCAGCAGTGGCCATGCGTGCCACGAAGCGAAATCCGCGGTAGTCCAGCTCGTGATCTGTTGCTTGACTGCAGACACTGTGCGACATCCCGCCTGTATAGCGGCTGACCGACGGCCGACGACGGTGATTCCTGGCCGGTTCATCCGATGGGACGTCGCGTCGTGCTCGCCTGGGCGATGGGAGACGCTCACTCAAGGACGTCGCCCGCAGGCTTGGCGTACGCGCGGCCCGCCGCATGACGGCCCGCCTGATCAGCACGGGGTCAGCATTGGGTTTGCCGGACCTGGTCGCAGATGACCAAACTGGTCAGCGCACCCGCCCCCGCGGTTTCAGCGGCACCGGGGGCAGATCCGGCGCGGGGATGCGATCGCCGTCATAGCCCTTCACCTCGCCGAAGCGCGCGCTTTCCATCCAGTCCGCGCGAGCCTTCGCGATGTCCTCGTTCGAGCGTCCGATGAAGTTCCACCACATGATCAGTTCCTCGTCGAACGGCTCGCCGCCGAGCAGCATCAGGCCCGCGTCCGACTCCGCGTGCAGCGGCAGTTCGGTGCGGCCGCAGCCGAGGTACAGCATCGAGCCGGGCAGGACGGGGACGCCGTCCACCCGGGTCTCGCCGGACATGCACAGGACGGCGTACTCGAAGTCGGGGTCGAGCGGCAGGCGTACGTCCGCGTCGCGGGTCAGGGTGAGGTCGGCGCCGACGATCGGGGTGTAGGTCGTGCCGGGTGACGTGGTGCCGTCGACCGTGCCCAGGATGAGCGTCGCCGTCAGGCCGGGGGCCGTGACCAGGGGCAGCTCCGCGTGGTGCTCGAAGCGCGGGTCGGTGGCGCGGTGCACGTCGGGCAGGGCCACCCACAGCTGGGCGCCGTGCAGGAAGCGGGCGTGCGACCTGGGGCTCTCCTCGGAGTGCGAGATCGCCCGGCCCGAGGTCATCAGGCCCAGCTCGCGGGGGCGGATCGTCTGGAGGCTGCCCGTGGAGTCGCGGTGCAGGACCTCGCCGTCGTGCAGCCAGCTGACCGTCTGCAGGCCCATGTGCGGGTGGGGGCCCACCTGCATGCCGGGCTCGTCGGCGATGTCGTCGGGGCCGTAGTGATCCACGAAGCACCAGGCGCCGACCATGCGACGGCCCAGGTTGGGCAACAGGCGGCGGACCTCCGTGGATTCGCCGAGCTTGACCTTTCGGGGGCTGAGGAGTTCCCGGACCGGTTCGGCGACGACGAACCCGCGCCCGCCGCACAGGGCCGGGACCGCCTCGCGATCAAGATTGCTCATGCCGCACAACCTAGACCCGTGGGGCACCGGACGTCAGGCACGCGCCCCGGTCATTCCGGAGGAACCGCCGTCCCGGAGGAATTGCCGGGGAGGTGCGTAGTGGAATATCCAATTACTTGCGCTCGTTGGACGGCTCGAAGGAGGCAACAGTGGACACGACGTACTACGACCACGGAACCGCGGCGGAGCGCTGGGAGCGCGCGCGGCAGTTCTTCGACGCCAAGGAGTACGCCACGGCGGCGCGCATCCTCGCCACCCTGGCCGACGAGGTGCCCGAGCAGGTCGCCCCGCGTCTGCTGCTGGCCCGTGCCTACTACCATTCGGCCCAACTGCGGCGCGCGGAGACCGAGTTGCGTACGGTCATCGAGCTCGACCCCGTCGAGCAGTACGCCAGGCTGCTCCTCGGCCGCACGCTCGAGCGGCAGGGACGGGACACGGACGCGGCCCCGCACCTGCGGATGGCCGCGGCTCTCTCGGGGGACTTCGCCGAGGCCTGATCCCGGCATCAAGACCGGCGCGACCGCCGGGCCGAGGTGAGCCAAGGCGGGCCGTCACGCCCACACCGCCTCCGCCAGCGCGACGCCCGCGAAGACCGCGCCGAGCGCCGCGACCACACTGGACACGACATTGACCGCCGCGTAGAAGCGGGCTCCGTCCTCGGAGAGCCGCAGCGTCTCGTACGAGAAGGTCGAGTACGTCGTCAGGGCGCCGCACAGGCCGGTGCCGAGGAACAGTTGGGTGTGGGAGGTGGCGGCGCCGGCGACCGTCGCGCCGGTGAGCACGCCAAGGACCAGGCTGCCCGCCACGTTGACCGCGAGCGTCCCCCACGGGAAGACCGTGTCGTGCCTCGCCTGCACGGCACGGTCGGTGAGGAACCGCAGCGGGGCGCCGATCATCGCCCCCGCCACCACGCAGAGCCAGTTCACCGCTCCGCCTCGCCCCGGCCCACGTACCGGATGACCTCGCAGTCGTCGAGGATCACGAGCCCCTCGGTGACCAGCTCGTCGAGCTGCGGCAGGAACGCGCGGATCTTGTCCTCGTCGTCCACGATCACGACCGCCACCGGCAGGTCATCGCTCAGCGAGAGGAGCCGCTGGGTGTGGATGAGCGACGAGGCGCCGAATCCCTCGATGCCGCGGAAGACGCTTGCGCCCGCGAGGCCCGCCTTGCGGGCGCGGTGGACGATCTCCGAGTAGACCGGCTTGCGGTGCCAGAGGTCGGTCTCGCCGATGAAGACCGTCACGCGCAAGGCCGTGCCCGTCAGCCTGGTCATGGTCGTCTCCTCACCACGAGGCGGCGCGTTGCCCACGCCGCACTCCACACTGCCGCGAGGGCCGCGAGCAGCGTCAGTCCGAGATAGGCCAGGCCCGTGCGGGCGTGGCCGCCGTTCACCAGGCGCTCGATGTCCACCCCGTAGGTGGAGAAGGTGGTGAACCCGCCGAGCACGCCGGTGCCGAAGAAGGGGCGCAGGAGGCGGTGCGGTGTCCGCACCTCGGTGAGGATCACCATGAAGACGCCCATGACGGCGCATCCGATGACGTTCACCAGGAGCGTCGTCGTGGGGAAGGTGCCGGGGGCGGTGGGCCAGATCAGGGACGCGCCGTAGCGGGCGGACGCGCCGATCGCACCGCCGACGGCCACGACCGCCACAACGGGCCACACGACGTACTCCCTCACCTGCGCCGATCCGAGTAGTCACCAGTAAAGATCACTCTCAGGCTAGCCGCCCGACGGTGTGTCCCGCAGGCCGAGGCGCAGGTGCTCGACGTGGAAGAGCGCCTGGTCGAGGAGTTCGGCGACGTGGTGGTCGTAGAGGGCGTAGACGACGGAGCGGCCGTGCCGTTCGCCGGTGATCAGGCCCAGGTTGCGCAGCAGGCGCAGTTGATGGGAGCAGGCCGACTGCTCCATGCCGACCGCCTCGGCCAGATCGCCTGCCGCGCAGGGCCCCTCCTGGAGGCGGGCGAGGATCAGCAACCGGGAGGGCGTCGCCAGGGCCTGGAGGGTGGCGGCGACGTCTGCGGCCCCCACGGCGTCCAGGCGTTCGCGCGTGGTGGTGGTGCTCTTGTCGTCGACTCCGTGGCCCATGGCGTCATCCTATCGATGACACATGAAAAGCTGTTCATTCATTCCTGTACGGTGATGACGTTGCCGTTCCCCAGCCCGTGAAGGGTTCCTTCGCCATGCCCACTGCCCTGCTCCCCCGCTCCGACCAGGGGGCATCCGCCGGTGCCACAGCGGCCCCGCGCCGCCGCACCCGGGTCCTCGCCCTCGCCGAGGCCCGCTGGTCGGCGGCGGCCACGGCCGCGTTCCTGATCGCGCTGCCACTGCAGCTCGCGGGGGCCGCCTCGTGGACGTGGGGCGCGCTGTACGCCGTCGCGTACGTCGCCGGAGGCTGGGAGCCGGCACTCGCCGGGCTGCGCGCGCTGCGCGAGAAGACCCTGGACGTGGACCTGCTGATGATCGTCGCGGCCCTCGGCGCGGCCTCGATCGGGCAGGTGATGGACGGGGCGCTGCTCATCGTCATCTTCGCCACGTCCGGCGCCCTTGAGGCCCTTGCCACCGCTCGTACCGCCGACTCGGTGCGCAGCCTGCTCGACCTCGCGCCCACCACGGCCACGCGGCTTGCCGACGGGGGCGGTGAAGAGACGGTCGGCACGGCCGAGTTGAAGGTCGGCGACGTCATCCTCGTACGGCCCGGTGAGCGGGTCGGCGCGGACGGCGAGGTACTTGAGGGGGCCAGTGACGTCGATCAGGCGACGATCACGGGTGAGCCGCTGCCGGTCGACAAGGAGGCCGGGGACGAGGTGTTCGCGGGGACGCTGAACGGGGCGGGTGCGCTGCGGGTGCGGGTCGGGCGCGACGCGTCGGACTCGGTGATCGCGCGGATCGTGGCGATGGTCGAGGAGGCGTCTGAGACCAAGGCTCCCACGCAGCTGTTCATCGAGAAGGTCGAGCAGCGGTACTCGCTCGGGATGGTCGTCGCGACGCTCGCCGTGTTCGCCGTGCCGCTGGCCTTCGGCGACGACCTGACCGGGGCCCTGCTGCGGGCCATGACGTTCATGATCGTGGCTTCGCCGTGCGCGGTGGTTCTCGCCACGATGCCGCCGCTGCTCTCGGCGATCGCGAACGCGGGGCGGCACGGCGTCCTGGTCAAGTCCGCCGTCGTGATGGAGCGTCTTGGGCAGGTCGACGCGGTCGCCATCGACAAGACGGGCACCCTGACCGAGGGAACGCCCCGGGTGACCGCTGTCCACGCGCTGCCCGGCAGCGGCCTGACCGACGACACCCTCCTCGCGCTCGCGGCAGCCGCCGAGCACCGAAGCGAACATCCCCTGGCCCGCGCCGTGGTGGACGCGGCGCGCGCCCGCGGCCTGCGCATTGCGGCGGTGGCGGACTTCGCGTCGGCGCCGGGTGTCGGGGTGAGCGCCACGATCGCGGGTGCGACCGTCGAGGTGGGGGCTCCGGCACGGCTGCTCGGCGCCCGGCCGACCGGCGGCGACGACGACGCCGACGACCCCGAGAGCACCGAAGCCCTCGCTCGCGCACGGCAGTTGGGCGAGGACGGACAGACCGCCGTGCTCGTGCTGCGCGACTGGATCCCGGTGGGGATCCTCGGCATCGCCGACCGTCTGCGCCCTGACGCGGCGGCGACCGTCACCGCCCTGGAGTCCCTGACCGGCACGGCTCCGATGCTGCTCACCGGTGACAACGCGCAGGCGGCGGCCCGGCTCGCGGCGGAGGTCGGCATCGGGGACGTACGGGCCGGGCTGCTGCCGCAGGACAAGGTCGCGGCGGTACGTGAGGCGGAGGGCGCGGGACGCAAGGTCCTCGTCATCGGGGACGGCGTCAACGACGCGCCCGCCCTCGCCGCGGCCCACACCGGCATCGCGATGGGCCGGGCCGGTTCCGACCTCGCCCTGGAGACCGCCGACGCCGTCGTCGTGCGGGACGAACTCGCCACCGTGCCGAAGGTGATCGCGCTGTCCCGGCGTGCCCGCGGGCTCGTCGTGCAGAACCTGGTGATCGCCGGGGTGTTCATCGCCGTCCTGGTCACCTGGGATCTCGTCGGCAGCCTGCCGCTCCCCCTCGGCGTACTCGGCCACGAGGGCTCCACCGTGATCGTGGGGCTCAACGGGCTGCGGCTGCTGAGGGACGCGGCGTGGCGGGACGCGGGCGCCTGAGCGGACTCGGGAGAGCCCCGCCCCGCCCCGTCACGAATGCCGCGCCGGCTACCCGCGAAACGTCTCCAGCAGCCGCAGCCACACCTCGCTGACCGTCGGGTAAGACGGAACCGCGTGCCACAGCCGGTCGATCGGCACCTCCCCCGCGATCGCCACCGTCGCCGAGTGGATGAGCTCGCCGACGCCGGGGCCCACGAAGGTCACGCCGAGCAGGACCTCCCGGTCGAGGTCGACGATCATGCGGGCGCGGCCTTCATAACCGTCCGCGTAGAGGCCGGCGCCCGCCACGCCCGCCATGTCGTAGTCCACGGCGCGCACCCGGCGGCCCGCGGATTCCGCCTCCGCGAGGGTGAGGCCCGCCGATGACGCCTCGGGGTCGGTGAAGACCACCTGCGGGACGGCGGCGTGGTCGGCGGTGGCGGAGTGCGCGCCCCAGGGGTCGGTCTCCAGGAGGGGGACGCCCTGGGCGCGGGCGGTGATCGCGGCGCCAGCGATGCGGGCCTGGTACTTGCCCTGGTGGGTGAGGAGCGCGCGATGGTTGGCGTCGCCCACGGCGTAGAGCCAGTCGCTGCCCTGCACCCGCAGGCTCTCGTCGACCGGCAGCCAGGAGCCGGGGTCCACGCCGATCGTCTCCAGGCCGAGGTCGTCGGTGCGCGGGGCGCGGCCCGTGGCGAAGAGGATCTCGTCGGCCTCGAGGGTGTCGCCGCCGGTCAGGGTCGCCGTGACCGTGCCGTTCTCCCGCCGCACGGCCGTGACGGAGACGCCGGTGCGGACCTCGGCGCCCGCCTCCGTCAGCGCCTTGGCGACAAGCTCCCCGGCGAACGGCTCCATGCGCGGCAGCAGCCCGTCGCCGCGCACCAGCAGCGTGACCTGCGAGCCGAGGGCCTGCCAGGCGGTGGCCATCTCCACGGCGACGACGCCGCCGCCGTCCACCGCGAGGCGGCCGGGTACATGATCCGCGCTGGTGGCCTCGCGGCTCGTCCACGGCTTCACCTCGGCCAGGCCCGGCAGGTCGGGCAGCGCGGCGCGGGTGCCGGTGCACACCGCCACCGCGTGGCGGGCGGTGAGGGTCCGCTCGGTTCCGTCGGAGCCCGTGACCGTCACCTGGCGCGTACCGGCGATACGGCCGTGGCCGCGGTAGAGGTCCACACCGATCGAGTCCAGCCAGCCGACCTGGCCGTCGTCCTTCCAGTGCGAGGTGTAGTCGTCCCGGTGCGCGAGGACCGCCGCCGCGTCCAGGGGTCCTTGGACCGACTGGCGCAGGCCCGGCACCCTGCGGGCGTCCGCGCGGGCGATGACCGGGCGCAGCAGCGCCTTGCTCGGCATGCACGCCCAGTACGAGCATTCGCCCCCGACGAGTTCGCTCTCCACGATCGCCACGCTCAGGCCGCCCGCGCGGGCCCGGTCCGCGACGTTCTCCCCCACGGGACCCGCACCCAGGACCACTACGTCGTATGTCTTCGAATCCGTCATAGAAGCCAGTGTGGTCGCAGGTGTGCGCCGTGGCCACATGGGTACGCGCGCGGAACGAGCACGGGTGAGCGCGTGGAATACGTCTGCCGCCCGGGCCGTTGTGCACAGCGGCTTCGACCGACAGCAGGAAGAGAGAAACACCATGAGCAGCACGACTGTGGAGCTCACCAAGGAAAACTTCGACCAGACGGTCACGGACAACGAATTCGTCCTGATCGACTTCTGGGCGGAGTGGTGCGGTCCGTGCAAGTCGTTCGCGCCCGTCTACGAGAAGGCCGCCGAAAGCAATCCCGACATGGTCTTCGGCAAGGTGGACACGGAGGCGCAGCCTGAGCTCGCTCAGGCCTTCGGCATCCAGTCGATCCCCACGCTGATGATCGTCCGCGATCAGGTGGCCGTGTTCGCGCAGCCCGGCGCACTGCCGGAGGCCGCCCTTGAGGACGTCATCGGGCAGGCCAGGAAGCTGGACATGGACGAGGTCCGCAAGTCCGTCGCCGAGGAGCAGGCCAAGGCCCAGGCGCAGGAACAGTAAGGAAGAAGCCCTGTAAGCAGCAGGGTCAGCTGGACTCGCGGTGCACTGCCGTCGCACCGAGCACGTCGTGCACCTCGGGCTCCATGCCCGGGTCACGCACGACCCGGTCGACGAGCTCCGCGAGCTTCTGACCCGACGGCAGCTCGATGCGGACCGTGCTGAGCCGCGGCCGCAGGAGCCTGCCGAGCATCAAGTCGTCGGCGCCGATCATCGCCGTCTCCTCGGGGACGGCGATGCCTTCGTCCTGCAGCGCCCGCATCAGGAGCATCGCGAACTCGTCGTTGTACGTGAACACCCCGTCGACGCCGAGCGTGCGCCAGCGGGCCGCGAGCCGGGCCGCCGACTCCTCGTCGTAGGCGAGGGGCAGCTCGGTCATCGTGGCGTCCTGGCCGTGCTGGGCCAGGGCCTGGCGGATGCCTTCGGCGCGCGGGCGTGCGAAGGGCTCGAGGCCCTGTTCCTCGGGGATCACGACGCCGATGTGCCGTTTGCCGCGCTCCAGGAGGTGGGTGGCGGCGCACTGTCCCACGAGACGCTGGTCCATGAGCAGGGCGTGGGCGCCCTCGGCCTGCTGCGGGCCCAGCGTGAAGACGGCCTTGGCGCCCGACCGCTTCAGGACGCTCACGCCACGCGCGCCGAGCCCCGACGCGCCGGGGGCGAGGACCGCGACCGGGCGCAGCTCGGCCCAGGCCCTGGCCGCCTCCTCGCCGGTCAGGCCGAGGCTGCCGTACTGCACGACGGTGTAGTCGAACCGGCTGAGCGCCCACTGCAGCTCGTTGAAGAACTCGCTGAAGAGCGGGCCCGCCGGGATCTGCGGCGTCGGCATCAGGACCACACGGGTGTGCCCGGCGCGCAGGCTGCGGGCCGCGGCGTGCGGGACGTATCCCAGTTCCTTGGCGGCCTCGCGGACGCGGCGGCGGGTGGGCTCGCTGATGCGGACGGCGCTCGTGTTGTTCAGGACGTACGAGACGGTCGCGCGCGAGACTCCCGCCAGGCGCGCCACGTCGGCGCTCGTCGGCACGGAGTACTGCGCGGGCTGCTGTGCGGTCTTGTTCGGTATCTGCACCATGGCGGGGCTCATCTTTCCAGACGGCGCGCGGGCGCTCCCAGGCGGGCGTCCGGGCGCCCCCGGCCTGCGTCGGAGCGCTCCCACGGTCCGTGCGCGGCGTGAACTGCCCTGCCCTCGTACCGCGTTCCTCCTTCGACGGTTAACGTGCGTGCACCTGCCGTCGATCAAAGGTGCCCCCACATGACTGCCGACCGTGCCGACGGCCTCGCCCGCACCGCCCGCGCGCTGGCCACCGGAGAAGTGTCCTCACGTGCGCTGACGGAGCGGACGCTGGCGCGGATCGAGGCCTCGCAGCCCGAACTGAACGCCTTCAAGCTGGTGCGGGCCGAGGCCGCGCTCGCCGAAGCGGACGCCGCCGACCGGGAGTTGGCCTCCGGCGGGCCGGGCAGGCCGCTGCTCGGCGTGCCGCTCGCCGTGAAGGACGACACGGACATAGCGGGCGAGCCGACCGCGTTCGGCTGCCGGGGTGACTTCCCGCCGAAGACGGAGGACGCCGAGTCCGTACGCAGGCTGCGGGCGGCCGGAGCCGTGATCGTCGGCAAGACCAACACGTGTGAGCTTGGCCAGTGGCCCTTCACGGAGGGACCCGGCTTCGGGGCCACCCGCAACCCGTGGCACACCGGGCACACCCCCGGCGGTTCGTCGGGCGGCTCGGCGGCGGCGGTCGCCGCGGGCCTGGTGCCGGCCGCGCTCGGCTCGGACGGCGCGGGCTCGGTGCGCATCCCCGCCGCCTGGACCCATCTCGTCGGGATCAAGCCGCAGCGCGGCCGCATATCGACCTGGCCCTGGCCCGAGGCCTTCAACGGCATCACCGTCAACGGCCCGCTCGCGAGGTCCGTCGCGGATGCCGCCCTGCTCCTGGACGCGGCCAGCGGCAACCACGGCGGTGACCTGCACAAGCCGCCCGCCATCAGCGCCTCAGAGGCGGCGACCCGCGAACCGGGGCGGCTGCGGATCGCCCTCTCCCTGCGCATGCCGTTCACCGCGACCCCCAAGCGCCTGCATCCCGTGGTCCGCCGCAAGGTCATCGTCCTCGCGGACCGGCTCGCCTCGCTCGGGCACGACGTCGTGGAGGACGACCCGCGCTACGGCCAGATCGGCCTCGACTTCGTGCCGCGCGCCACGGCCGGCATCACCGACTGGGTCCGCGAGGTCCCCGACCCGCACCTGCTCGACCCGCGTACCAAGGAGGCGGCCCGCCTGGGCCGCCTCCTTGGCGGCGCCCCGCTGCGCCTGGCCCGCCGCGCCGAAGCCGCCCTGCACCGCAGGGTCGGCGCGATCTTCTCGACGTACGACGTCGTCCTCACGCCCACCACAGCCACTCCCCCGCCCCGGATCGGCACCATGGCCGCCCTCAGCGGCTGGCGCACCGACCAGGCGATGATCGCCGCCTGTCCCTACGCGTGGACGTGGAACGTCCTGGGCTGGCCCGGCGTCAACGTGCCCGCGGGCCAGGTGGGCGACGGCCTGCCGGTCGGGGCGCAGCTCCTTGGACCCGCGGGCAGTGAGCCGCTCCTGGTGTCGCTCGCCGCGCAGTTGGAGGCGGACCAGCGGTGGTACGAGCGGTGGCCCGCACATCCCGCGCGGACGTCATGAGCTCTTGGCGAGGGTGCCCCACAGCGCCGGGTCCTCGAAGCCGATGGCCCACAGGACGGTGTGGCGCACGCCGTACTTCCGCAGGACCGGCAGATGCGCCGCCGTCCCGCGCGCGTCCTGGTACCAGACCGTGCGGCGCTTGCCGCCTTCGTTGTACGTGAAGTAGGGCGTGCTCGATCTGGGGTCGATGCGGTAGTGCGCGCCGACCCGGCGGCGCAGCGCCTCCGCCTCCTTCCAGGTGACGTGCCTGGCGCGGACGCCGCCGCCGACCGCCCAGTCCCAGCCGTAGCCGGGCAGGCCCATCTCCAGCTTCCGGGCCGGGACTTCGGCGGTGGCGTTGCGCAGGATCTCCTCGTACCAGGCGGGCGACGACAGGGGGCCCGGGGAGCCCTCGGCCCAGTGCTGGTCGTAGGCCATGATGCGCAACCGGTCGGCGGCGGCGCCCAGTCGGCGGTAGTCCCAGACGCGGCCGCTGATCCGCGTCTTCGGCGAGACCGTGACCACGCACTGCTTGCGCAGGGCGTGCAGCCGCGCGCACAGGTCGGTGACCATCGTCGCGTAGCCCGCCCCCACCTTCTTGTAGGCGGAGTCGCCGGTGGGCGCGATGGACTCGTAGTCGAGGTCGATGCCGTCGTACGAGCGGCTGCGGACGACCCGCAGGAGCGTGTCGATGTGCTGTGAGCGGCGGGCCTTGTCGGTGACGACGGCCGCGAGCGCTCCGGTCGCCATCCGCTCCATGACGGTCGGCACGACCTTGATGCCCGCCTTGTGGAGCCCGTCGATGACGCGGCGCGATCCTGCTCCGGTGTGACCCGCCACGCGTCCGGCCGTCTTCGCCTCGTACCAGAAGGGGCTGACGGTGTGCAGTTGGCCGGCGTGGCGCAGGGCGTTCTCGTACGCGGCTTCCTGGTCCCAGTAGGGGAGCCATCCGGAGACGGTGCGCGGCGGCGGCGCGGAGCGTGCGGGAGCGTGGGGGCAAGTGCCGTGCCGCAGAGGGCGAGAACGGCGGTGACCCGGGCTCGGCTGAGGTGTCGTCGATGCGCCATGGCCCCGAGCCTGCGTGGCATCGGGCGGACCCGCCCCGCGGGCTGGGCCAGACAGGTTCTACGGTGGCCCGCGTGACTGCCAACACCGATGACCCGCAGATGTCCGCGCACCCGGGCCGCACGGGCCGCACCGCGACCACCGAGGCCGAACCGCGCGAGGTAGGCCGGGTCCAGACGACGTACGCGCCCGCACACGACGGCGATCCCGACCCCGGCGAGATCGTCTGGACGTGGGTTCCCTACGAGGAGAACGACGGCCGCGGCAAGGACCGTCCCGTCCTGGTCGTCGCCCGCGAGGCGCGCGGCACGCTGCTCGCCGTGCAGCTCTCCAGCAAGCAGCATGCGAACGACCAGGAGTGGGTGCCGATCGGCAGTGGGCCGTGGGACCGCGAGGGCCGCGACTCCTGGGTCGACATCGACCGGGTGCTTCGGGTGCACGACGCGGGCATGCGGCGCGAGGCGTGCGCGCTTGACCGGATGCGGTTCAATCTGGTCGTGCGGCGGCTGCAGGAGCGCTACGGCTGGCGCTGAGCCGCCAGGTCGGCGAACGTCTCCTCGAAGGCGGTCCGCGTCACCGCGCCGCGCGTGCGGCCGAGCACCCCGAAGACGATGTGCTCGAAGTACCCGTGGAACCGGCCGCCTTCGTCGAGCAGCCCACGGAACGCGTCCGCCACCTGCACGGGGTCGTTCTGGAAGACCCCGCAGCCCCACGCGCCGAGCACGAGCCGCCGGTAGCCGCAGGCGGCGGCGGTCTCCAGGACCCGTTCCGCGCGCCCTGCCAGGGCGGACGGCAGGTCCTTCACGCGCTCGGGGGCCTGGCGCAGGACGACGCCCGCGTTCGGCGCCGCCGATGTCAGGAAGCCCACCCTGTACGCCGCGTTGAGGAGCCGCCCCCGGTCGTCACGGAAGACCGGGACGGCCGGGGAGTGGATCACGCGGTCGCTGTAGAAGGGATCGCGGTGGGCACGGTGGTGGTCGTAGAACTCCCGGGCCGACCGCACGCAGGTGTACAGCGCCGAGGCCCGGCACAGCGCCTCCTCCTGAGCCTGCGCGCCGTTCAGATAGCCGCCGCCGGGATTGCGCGCGGAGGAGAAGTTCAAGACGGCCACCGGGCCCCCGCCCGCGCCCGTCAGGCGGTGCGCGGCCTCCAAGCTGCTCTCACCGGTGACCTCGACTACCGTGGAGATCAGCTCGGGCGGCGTGACGGGAGTCACGTACAGGGCCGCCGGACCGAACATCCGCGTGCCGGAGCGCGCGGCGTCCACCGCATCCGCGATCACCACCTCGCGGCCACCCGGAGCGGCGTACCGCCCTGCTGCCACGATCTCCTCGGTCTGCTGCGCGATGCCGCGCAGTCGCGCACTCATGCCCGCTCCCCCGTACCGACCTCTGTCGTCCTGTCCCCCGACTCACACATGAACGCATCGTGAGCTCTTTCCCACGCCCGCCGCAACAGAATTCCCTGGCATCGGCTTGGCCCCAAGGGCACTCTTGTGCGAACGGCCGACAAGGTCTTGGGTGGGACGAGCGCTGCCAACTCGGTCACACCCATATCGAGTTGACCGGGTGGTCCACAACCGCTGGACCAGGCAGAACTTGAACAGGAGGACCCCTGCATGCCCGAGGGCGACTGTACGACGTACCGCGCGAAGTACGGCACCGCGGTATCCGAGTCCGAGGCGGAGGCGCTGGTCACCGGCATCTGCTTCAAGACCGGACCACCGCGCGTCACCGGTGTCGAACTGGAATGGCTGATCCACGAGCCGAACCGGCTCCAACTGCCCGTTTCCCCCGCCCGCCTCGAAGCGGCCTACGCCGCACTGCGGGCCCTGCCCCTGCACTCCCTGATCACCGTCGAACCAGGCGGCCAGCTGGAGCTCAGCTCGCTCCCCGCCGCCTCGCTCATGGAATGCGTATCCGCCGTATCGGCTGATCTCTCCCTCGTACGCGATCGCCTTGCCACCCTTGATCTGACGCTCACCGGGCTCGGTGCCGATCCCTGGCGCCCGCCGTCCCGCATCCTGCACCGGCCGCGGTATGACGCGATGGAGTCCTATCTCGACCGCACAGGTCCCGCGGGCCGCCGCATGATGTGCTCCACGGCCTCCGTGCAGATCTGCCTGGACGCGGGGCACGAGGAGCCGGGCCCGCTCGGCTACGGCCGGCGCTGGCGGCTCGCGCATCTCCTTGGCCCCGTGCTGGTCGCCACGTTCGCCAACTCGCCCGTCCAGGACGGGCGTTCCACCGGCTGGCGCTCCACGCGGCAGGCCGTGTGGGCCTCGATCGATCCGGGCACGTCCGGCGCCCCGCCGCTGGACGCTGAGCCGCGGGCTGCCTGGACGCGGCACGCGCTCGACGCGCCGGTGATGTTCATCAGGGGCGAGGACGACGGCGACGACGCCCCTTGGACCGTCCCGGAGGGGCTCACCTTCCGCACCTGGACCCGCTCGGGCGGGCCGCGCCCACCGACCCGCGACGACCTCGACTATCACCTGACCACCCTCTTCCCGCCCGTACGCCCGCGCGGCCATCTGGAGCTGCGGATGGTCGACGCGCAGCCCGGCGCGAACGGCTGGGTCGTGCCGCTCGCCGTGACGAGCGCGCTGTTCGACGACCCGCAGGCGGCCGAGACCGCCTACCGCACCGTGAAGCCGCTGGCCGAGCGCGCGAGCCCGCCCGGCGCGCCCGCGGCGCCACGCAGCCCGCTGTGGCTGG